>JAFTEV010000030.1 GCA_017453465.1 Bacteroidaceae bacterium
CCAAACACCTTGCACACTTATACGAGTAAAAGCCCACGCCATTGACGTGAGCATCTCAACTTTTACCCTTGTGTGCTTCATCTATTTTGGCGAAATTTCCGAAACAAGAATTAAAAGCGGACGCTTCAATTTCTATATGTCTTTAGTCTTTTATTTATACCATAAGCAAATCGTTTTGAGGTTTTACGGCGGCAAAGTTAAGCAATTTTATTGAGACTGATATGCTTTCGCGCCATTTTTTTGTGTAAATACCTCCCGCAGGGGAGGTGTGGCACATCTATCGAAGTGCCATTGTCTGTGCTTGGCAGTCTTGCCCCCCACGGTGAGCCTGCTTGCGCAGTCTTACCATGGGTTAATCAAGGTGTGACCTCTTCGAGGTCTGCTGGGCACTGCGATGCAGAATGGGGGTAACTGCGATGCAAAACAGGTTGAACTGCACTGCAAAACGGGAGGCTGTTCGCAGGAAAAATGACAGCGGTGGGAACTAAAATTTCTGATGTCGGCAATGAAAGTTGACGCAACGGCGTTGTTTGTAAAAACAATGTACGTTGTTTTTGAAAACAACGCCGATGTTTATAAAAACAACGCCGTTGCGTCAACTTTGTTTTGAAGCGAGGGAAATTTTGAAACGAAGTGAGGGAATTTTTGAAACGAAGTGAGGGAAAGTTTGTGGTGGAGTGCAGCGGCGGCAGAAGAGGTATGCGGCGGGAGGCAGACTTCTGCCCTACTTGTGTGGCAGTTCGCTGGAAAAAGTCGGCGAAAGGGGTGTAAATGGGGGCGAGGACTTAGATTTTTCGCGTTTCAGGGCTATGTTTTCAGTTTAATTGCGTACCTTTGCAATTTCTGAATGAAGTGCGTGCACTTCGCTATACATCTTTCAATGGGAGATAAATTCGATTATAAATATCTGTCACACATTGACTATCCGAGTGACTTGCGACGGCTGAAGGTGGAGGAACTGCCCCTGGTGTGCGAGGAACTGAGGATGGACATCCTGGAGGAACTGGCCGAGAATCCGGGCCATCTGGGTTCGAGCCTGGGCGTGGTGGAACTGACGGTCGCGCTGCACTATGTGCTGAACACGCCGGAGGACCGCATCGTGTGGGATGTGGGGCATCAGGCTTACGGGCACAAGATTCTGACGGGGCGCAGAGACCGTTTCTGTACCAACCGCAAGCTGCACGGACTGAAGCCGTTCCCCTTCCCGGCGGAGAGCGAATACGACTCGTTCTGCTGTGGGCACGCCAGCAACTCGGTGTCGGCGGCCTTGGGCATGGCAGTGGCGGCTCGGCTGGAGAAGAAGCGGAGAAAAGTGGTGGCTGTGATTGGCGACGGCGCAATGAGCGGCGGACTGGCCTTCGAGGGCATCAACAATGCTGCCACAACGCCCAATGATATGCTCATCATCCTGAACGACAACAAGATGTCGATAGACCGCAGTGTGGGCGGAATGCGAAAATACTTGCTCCAGCTGACGACGAACACGACGTATAATGACATCCGATACAGGATTTCGCAGCGGTTGTTCCACTGGGGCATCCTGAACGAAAGCCGCCGCAAGGGGCTGATTAGGTTTAACAACAGCATGAAGTCTATCCTGACCCGACAGCAGAATATGTTTGAGGGGATGGATATTCGTTATTTTGGCCCCACGGACGGCCACGACGTGGTGGAACTGGTGCGCATCCTCCGCACCATCAAGGACATGAAGGGGCCGAAAATTCTGCACATCCTGACAACCAAGGGTAAGGGCTACGGACCAGCCGAGAAGAATGCGACGGTGTGGCACGCTCCCGGCAAGTTTGACTTTGAATCGGGCGAGCGCATCAGCAAAAAGAGCGACGAGCCACAGCCGCCGAAGTTCCAGGATGTGTTTGGCCACACGCTGCTCGAACTGGCACGGCAGAATCCGCGCATTGTGGGTGTGACTCCCGCCATGCCGACGGGCTGCTCGATGAACATTATGATGAAGGAGATGCCTGACAGGACTTTCGACGTGGGCATTGCCGAGGGTCACGCAGTGACCTTCTCTGGCGGTATGGCCAAGGACGGACTGATGCCGTTCTGCAACATCTACTCCAGCTTCATGCAGCGTGCTTACGACAACATCATACACGACGCGGCCATCATGCGGCTGAACATGGTGCTGTGTCTGGACCGCGCCGGCATAGTGGGCGAGGACGGGCCTACGCATCATGGTGCTTTCGACATGGCATTCCTGCGCCCCATTCCTAATCTAACTATCTGTTCGCCGCTTGACGAACCCGAACTGCGCCGCATGATGTACACGGCTCAGTTGCCCAACCAGGGCACCGTGGTCATACGCTATCCGCGTGGCTGCGGCAGTGTGGTGGAGTGGCGGTGCCCATTGGAGGCCATCCCCGTGGGGAAGGGCCGCCGACTGCGCGAGGGCACGGATGTGGCTGTGCTGAGCATTGGTCCCATCGGGACGGAAGTGAAGAAGGCCATCGGCATCGCCGAGGAGCAGACAGGCGGCAAGCTCAGTGTGGCTCACTACGACATGCGTTACCTGAAGCCCATTGACGAGGAACTGCTGCACGAAGTGGGCAAGAAGTTCCGGCGGATTGTGACCGTGGAAGACGGCGTGGTGCAGGGCGGACTGGGTTCGGCTGTGCTGGAGTTCCTGTCGGAAAACGGCTACCACGATGTGGAGGTGAAGCGCGTGGGCATTCCCGACCAGTTTGTGGAGCACGGCACTGTGGCGCAGCTCTACCGGATATGCGGGATGGATGCGGAAAGCATTGCGCAGAGAATTATTGGACAATAAGAAGTTAAGGAGTTAAGAAGTTAAGGAGTTAAGCCGACACTGGAATACGGTAGGAGGTATTTTAACTTTTAACTTTTAATTTTTAACTAATAAGATAATGAATATAATCATCGCTGGCGCGGGTGCTGTGGGCACCCACTTGGCACGACTGCTATCGAAGGACAACATGGACGTGGTGCTGATGGACGAGGACATTGAACGTCTGAGCCACCTGAGCACTTCGCTCGACATCATGACCCTGCCCAAGGAGCCGACCAGCATTCAGGCCCTGAAGGACGCGGGGGTGAACAAGACGGACCTGTTCATTGCCGTCACGCCCAACGAGAGCGAGAACCTGACTTGCGCACAGCTGGCCAAGCAGCTGGGAGCGAAGCGCACGGTGGCGAGGGTGGACAACTATGAGTACATGATGCCTGAGAACCTGCGGTTGTTCAGGAACATGGGCATTGAGTCGCTGATTTACCCCGAACTGCTGGCTGCGAAGGACATTGCGAACTCGGCGAAGTATAGCTGGGTGAGACAGCTGTGGGAGTTCAACGACGGCGACCTGGTGCTGCTGAGCGTGAAGATGCACGATGCGTTCCCCATCTATGACAAGGAAATCAGGAATGAGGACAACCTGCTGGTGGGCCACACGCTGAAGGAAATCGGCATGAGGCACGGCCACACGTTCCATGTGGTGGCCATCAAGCGGCAGGGCGAAACGGTGGTGCCGTATGGCGATGAGAAGATTCTGCCACGCGACCTGGTGTTCTTTATGACCACAAGGGACGGGCTGGAGCAGATACGCCACCTGTCGGGCAAGGACAACTATCCGCAGGTGAAGCACAGTGTGGTCATCGGCGGCGGCAAGCTGTCGGTGCGCACGGACTGGGCTTTGCCCGACGACTTGTCGGTGAAAATCATTGAGCCGAGTGCAGAGCGATGTCAGCAGCTGGGCGCACTGGTGAAGCCGAGAACCCTGATTATCAACGGTGACGGTTATGACATGGACTTGCTGGCAGACGAGGGTTTCGACCACCTGGAGGCTTTCATCTCGCTGACGAACAATGACGAGGAGAACATTCTCTCGTGTGTGGCAGCCCGGCGGAAGGGCGTGCGCAAGACCATTGCACAGGTGGAGAATCTGGACTACTTCGACATGGCTACAGACCTGGACGTGGGCACCATCATTAACAAGAAGATGATTGCCGCGAGCCACATCTACCAGATGCTGCTGAAGAGCGATGTTGACAACGTGAAGATGCTCTCCGTGGCTGATGCAGATGTGGCTGAGTTTGTGGTGAAAGCGGGGTCGAAGGTGACGAAGAAGAAGGTGATGAACCTCGACATCCCACACGGTGTGAACTTCGGCGGCATGGTCAGGGACGGACGGTCGATGCTGATTAGCGGTATGACGCAGTTGCAGACTGGCGACAAGGTGGTGGTGTTCTGCATTGGCAACACGTTGCGCAAGCTGGATAAGCTGTTTAAATAAGAAGGAAAAGGAATGGAAAAGAAGTTAAAGGGAAGTTAAAGGGAAGTTAAAAGGACGTATGTAGATTGCTGTATCGTCCTTTTAACTACCAAGCGTAGCGATAACTTCCCTTTAACTTCCCTTCCATTCAAAAAGATAAAACGCATCATGATAAACTGGCGAATCATCACAAAGGTAATGGGTGCACTGCTCTTCATCGAGGCAGGGCTTCTGTTTCTTTGCCAGATAGTTTGCTGGATATACGGCGAGGGCATTCAGGCTTTCACGCCGTCCATTGTGTTCTCGGTGGTGCTGGGCTGTGTGGGTCTGTATGTGGGCCGAAAGGCGGGCACCAACATGGGGAGGAAGGACGGCTACATTGTGGTGTCGATGGTGTGGGTGCTGTTCACGCTGATTGGCATGATGCCGTTCCTGCTGGAGGGTGCTGTGCCCGATGTGGCCAGCGCGTTCTTCGAGACGATGTCGGGCTTCACATCGACGGGAGCCACCATTCTGGACGACCTGGACGCTGTGCCTCGCGGACTGCTGTTTTGGCGCAGCCTGACGCAGTGGATAGGCGGCATTGGCATCATCTTCTTTACCATCGCCATCCTGCCCGCATTCGGCGTGGGCGAAGTGAAGCTGTTTGCGGCGGAAAGCACGGGGCCGCTGCACGACAAGGTGCATCCGCGCATCTCGGTGGCCGCCAAGTGGATTGGCTCGGTGTATGTGATGCTGACCGTGCTCTGCATCCTGACGTACTGGCTGTGCGGCATGGGGTGGTTTGACGCTGTGAACTATGCGTTTGCCACTACAGGCACTGGCGGATATGGCACGCACTCGGACCTGGTGCACGATTTCTATCATTCGCCCGTGCTGGAGTATGCCATGACGTTCTTCATGTTTGTTTCGGGCATGAACTACACGCTGATTTACTACACGATACTGAAGGGCCGCTTCAGGCAGTTCTTCCACGACGCGGAGGCCAAGGCTTTCCTGCTGATTGTGCTGGGGGCTACGCTGGCGTGCACGGTGTCGCTGACGATTCAGCACCCCTCGCACGACCTGGAACTGTCCTTCCGCGAGAGTGCCTTCACGGTGGTTTCGTTGCAGACCACTACGGGCTTTGCTTCGTGCGACTACACGCTGTGGCCCGTGCAGCTAATGCCGGTGCTGCTGTTCGTCATGTTTGCCGGAGCCTGTTCGGGCAGTACGAGCGGAGGATTTAAGTGTGTGCGCCTCAGCATTATATACAGAATCCTGAAGAATGAGTTTACCCACATTCTGCACCCAAGGGCTGTGCTGCCGGTGAGACTGAACGGACACGTGATGCAGCCGGGCATCATCCAGACGCTGATAGGCTTTATCACGCTGTTCACGGGGTCGCTCTTCGTGGGGGCGTTCATCCTGGCACTGTTTGGCGTGAATCCCAATCATGTGCACCCCAACTATGACTATTACGAGGCTTTCGGCCTGGCCATGTCGAGCATCAGCAATGTGGGGCCCGGCATGGGCTACTACGGGCCTGTGCATTCGTGGGCGATTCTGAATCCGTTTGCCAAGTGGATGTGTTCGTTCCTGATGCTGATTGGCCGACTTGAGATATTTCCTATTATGATATTGTTCACCAGGAGTTTCTGGAAGAAGTAGTTCTCCGGGGCGACTCCTGATTAACCCTATAAAATTATTGATTATGCCAAAATTTAACAGAATCCTCCTGAAACTTTCGGGCGAGAGCCTGGCAGGAGAACAGAAGCAGGGTATCAACGTGGAACGGTTGAACCAATATGCAGCGCAAATCAAGGAAATTGCGCAGATGGGCGTGCAGATAGGCATCGTCATTGGCGGCGGCAACATCTTCCGTGGCCTGAGCGGTGCGGGCAAGGGTTTCGACCGCGTGAAGGGCGACCAGATGGGCATGTGCGCCACGGTCATCAATTCGCTGGCACTGAGTTCGGCACTGGACGCTGCGGGGCAGAAGAACCGTGTGCTCACAGCCATCAGGATGGAACCCATCGGCGAGTTCTACAGCAAATGGAAGGCTATCGAGGCCATGGAGCGCGGCGAAGTGGTCATCATGTCGGGCGGAACGGGTTCGCCCTACTTCACGACGGACACAGGCTCCAGTCTGCGCGGCATAGAGATTGAGGCCGACGTGATGCTGAAGGGTACCCGCGTGGACGGCATCTACACGGCTGACCCGGAGAAAGACCCGACGGCCACGAAGTTCCACGACATTACGTATGCCGACGTGATAGCCCGTGGACTGAAGGTGATGGACATTACGGCTACGGCCATGTGTATGCAGAACGACCTGCCTATTTATGTGTTTAACATGGATGTCCTTGGCAACCTGAAGCGTGTGATGGAGGGTGAGGACATCGGCACACTGGTGCATAACTAAAAACGTATTGACACGCTGATAGATGAAGTTGTTTTTGAAGGAAGAAGTTCGTAAGGGACTGACGACGAGTGAGCTGACGACGCTGATTTACGTGGCCATTACGACGGTGATGTTGTTGGTGTACTGGCCCGAAATGGAAAGGCCGGGCAGTCTGCTTGCGGTGCGCATAGGCGTGGTGTGCGGCATGGGGGTGCTGAATGTGCTGTACAGGAAGCTGCCGTGCCGTGCCACGTGGTTGCTGCGCAGCTTTGCGCTGATTCTGGCCTTGTCGTACTGGTATCCTGAGACTTATCAGTTTGCCCGCAATCTGCCCTATTTCGACCATGTGTTTGCTCAGGCTGACTGGGCCATCTTTGGCTATCAGCCGTCCATTGAGTTCAGCAAGGCGGTGACTTCGGTATTCTGGTGCGAGGCGTTCAATTTGGGCTACTACAGCTACTACTTCATGATGACCGGTGTCTTGCTGTTCTGCTTTCTGTACAGGTTTGAGCAGTCGGAGCGGTATGCCTTCATCTTCCTGAGCAGTTTCTTTATTTATTACCTCATCTTTGAATGGATGCCTGTGGCTGGACCTTATTACTACTTCAAGGCGATAGGCATGGAGGCGGCCACGAGTGGCGTTTATCCTGACCTGGGCAACTATTTTGCCTCGCACGGCGAACTGATTCACGCGCCTGTAAGAGGGGTATTCAGCCAGCTGGTGCACGACATACAGGTGGCTGGAGAGAATCCCGTGGGAGCCTTCCCCAGCAGCCACGTCAGCATGAGCACAGTGACGATGCTGATTGCATGGGACACGCGAAACAGGTGGCTGTTCTGGCTACTGATGCCGCTATACACGCTGCTCTGCATCGCTACGGTCTATATCATGGCGCACTACTCAATAGACACCATCAGCGGCCTGCTCACGGCTCTGCTGCTTTACTACTTGATGGACCGGCTCTACTGCAAGATATACACAAAACACCAGCGTTCACATTGAAACGCTGGTGTTTTGTTTGAATGGCACCGCAGTGCAACGAAGGCAGCATTGGGACACTCGCTACAGGAGGTTGCCTTCGCTGTCGTAGTTGGAGTAAAGGAAGTCGTTGTAGGGATACTTTTGCACGTGCATTTCGCGGACTTTCTTGTAGAGTATCTGACGGAAGTCGTCGATGTTGGTCTTGGCACGGGCCGAGATGAAGAAGGTTTCGTTGCCCAGTTTGGCCATCCACGTCTGCATTAGCTCGTCCAGCGGGATGTTCTCCTTGGTGCGCGGCGTCAGGTCGTCAGCCTCTTTTTCTACCCACTGATAAGCGTCAATCTTGTTGAACACTATCATCTGGGGCTTGTCGGCACAGCCAAGGTCGGCCAGCGTCTTTTCTACCACGGTGATTTGTTCCTCGAAGTCGGGGTGAGAGATGTCCACCACGTGGAGCAGAAGGTCTGCCTCGCGCACCTCGTCGAGCGTTGACTTGAAGGACTCCACAAGGTCGGTGGGCAGCTTGCGGATGAAGCCGACGGTGTCGCTCAGCAGGAAAGGCAGGTTGTCGATGATGACTTTGCGCACAGTGGTGTCGAGCGTGGCAAAGAGTTTGTTTTCGGCAAAGATTTCGCTCTTGCTGAGCAGATTCATCAGCGTGGATTTCCCCACGTTGGTATAGCCCACAAGGGCCACACGTATCAGTCGGCCACGGTTCTTCCGCTGTGTGCTCTTCTGTGTATCTATTTCGGCCAGACGTGCCTTCAGCAGTGACATTCGGTTGCGGATGATACGCTGGTCCATTTCCAGCTGTGTCTCGCCAGGGCCGCGCAAGCCTACGCTACCACCGCGCTGCCGCTCCAGGTGAGTCCAGAGGCGCGTCAGTCGAGGCAACATGTAGCGGTACTGCGCCAGCTCCACTTGCGTCTTGGCTGCCGCAGTCTGGGCACGCATGGCAAAGATGTCGAGTATGAGCGAAGTACGGTCGAGAATCTTTACCTGCAAGACTTTTTCTATATTGCGCAGTTGCTTGGCCGAGAGTTCATCGTCGAAGATGACCATGCCCACGGGCTGTGGGCCTTCGGCAAAGTCGCCGTGCTGCGTCACTTTGTAGGGATTGCCCAGCGCAATCTGCTCTTCCCAGTACTGGTCAACGGCCTCCTGCTTCTCCTTGATAAAGGTGGCTATCTCCTCCAGCTTGCCTGTGCCTATATAGGTCACGGCACTGGGTCCATTCACTTTCTGGGTATATCTGCGAATGACCTTTGCCCCAGCCGTCTCAGCCAGAAACTCCAACTCGTCCAAGTACTCTTTGGTCTTCCGCTCATTCTGTTCAGGTGTGACCAAGCCTACAATCACAGCCGTCTCCACCTTGGCTTCTGTAATAACAAATTCTTTCATTTAGTTCTGTTAAATGTGGCTGCAAATGTACGACATTTCTCTCTACAGACAAAAAAAAACACAAAAAAAGGCGCAAAGCCTAACTAAGCCTTGCGCCAAATCTTCAAAAGATTTCAAAGAATGTTCTCGTCCAAGATTACTTAACGATTACCTTCTTTACTTCACCGTTAGCAAACTTCACGATGTTGATACCCTTCTGGAGACCGTTCTGCTGTGCACCAGAAACGCTGTAAACTTCAGAAATCTGAGCCTTGTCAGCAGAGAGAGACTCGATGCCTACAGGGTTAGTAACTTTGATGTTGAAAGTCACATCAGGAATCTTGATAAGGCCAACCTCGCGGTCGTAAGCTGAAAGTTCGATGGTTTCGAGTGAACCTGTGTATTAAACTGTGGCCATGTCGCTTGCTGCCTCTACAGTAACTTCTAGCAGCGAGCCTTCATC
>JAFTEV010000031.1 GCA_017453465.1 Bacteroidaceae bacterium
GATGCTTGAACAGGCGGCAGAATCACCTCCAGATGACAACGAAAATGAATAAGGGGGGCTTGTCACGAAAAAGAAACTATCCCGACTCCTGTCTCTCAAAGAGTTGGGATAGCTATAGCTACGTTTAGCGGACAGTAATAGTTGATAATATAAAAGACAGGAAACTAAGCAAAAGTGATGACTGCACCAGCATCGGACGAAGTGGCTTTGTTGGCGACTTCACTGAGCAGCTTCAGCGTTTCTTTTGAACGCTTGTAGGTGGGCGAAGTTTCGACCCTGCTGATGACATCTTCGTCGTCCAGTTCTTCATCGTGGAAGATGTAGCTGTAGATAGGTCGGCGTGGTGTGCGGTTGCCCTTGCTCTGACCATAGTACAAGATAAGTCGCTCTGCATCGGCAGCCTTCCGCTCGTCGTCTTCGGCCTTGAGACGGCGTTCTTCTTCAGCGTTATGCTCAATGCGCTCATCCATTTCCTTCGTATTGATGTCGCGCAAGCCGAAGCCTGATGCGAGGATGGTAATTTTGACCTTGTCCTTGAGGGATTCGTCCTTGGAGTAGCCCCACTTGGTGTCGATTTCCTCGTTTTCAAAACGCTGCATGAAGTCGTTAATTTCGGCCATTTCCTCAATCATCAATGGGCAAGCCCCTTCGTGGCCGTCGCCTGAGTGGATGACATGGAGCAGAATCTTCTTGGAGCGATAGACATCATTATCGTTCAACAGTGGTGAATGGAGCGCGTCTTGGATAGCTTTGGTCACACGGCCTTCGCCTGTGCCAAAACCAGTGCTCATGATGGCCACGCCGCCATCTTTGAGTACGGTCTTCACGTCCTGAAAGTCTATGTTGATTTTGCCGTGCATCGTGATGATTTCGGAGATGCTTCGTGCGGCATTGCAAAGTGTGTCATCGGCCTTGTCGAAAGCGTTGTCAAGCGAAATATCGCTGTAGATTTGCAACAGTCGCTCATTGTTGACTACCAAGAGGGCATCGACATTCTTCTGGATTTCTTCGACACCGTCAAGTGCCTGATTGATTTTGCGCACGCCCTCCCAACGGAACGGGATGGTGACAATGCCCACTGTGAGAATACCCATTTCCTTAGCGGTCTTGGCAATCAGCGGAGCTGCGCCAGTGCCAGTGCCGCCGCCCATGCCTGCCGTGATGAAGACCATCTTGGTACCGTCACTGAGCATTTTTTTGACATCTTCGATGGACTCTTCAGCACATTTACGTCCGTTCTCTGGTTTGTTTCCAGCCCCAAGACCTTCTGTGCCCAACTGAATCTTGTCGGGAACGGGAGAGTCTTGCAATGCCTTATTGTCTGTGTTGCAGACAACAAAGGTGACATCGTGGATGCCTTCGTTATACATGTGGTTCACGGCGTTGCTGCCTCCGCCGCCTACGCCAATGACTTTTATAATGCTTGTGGTGCCTTGCTGAAAGTTGAAAACACCCATGTCTGCTGCATTAAATTCCATAATTTACTCCTTTCTTTATGAACAATCTGTATATTTTACCTTAACCTTCATTAACCACATCGTCGAGCCATCGGCGGGCACGACCAAAGAAGCTGTTTTCTCTGTTGGCACGGTTGACCGTTTCAGTGAGCTTGTCAACTTCGTCGCGAAGCATCTTGGCGAGGTTTGTGCCTTCGGAGAGACTCTGCTTGAACTTTTCCTTGTCTTCAAGCGCAGCCGACGCTGTCTGGTAAGACTCACCCAGAACATCGAGTGCAGAAAGCGTAAGGTCCTTTGCGCGCTGACGCACGGCTTTGTCATTGCCGTAGCGTTCTACCTCCTCAATGGCTTTCTTTACCTTCTCATACTCCTCACGGATGGCCATCTTCACCTCATCGAAGGCAACTGCATCTTTCTTCTCAGCTTCTTCCTTGGCTTTCTGCTCCTGAAGACGAATCGTGCGGGCATCGTCTTCTGCCGCCTTGCCAAAGAGGTCTTGCCCTTCGTATTCGCCACCGCCACAGGGCTGTGTGCCAGCCAGCAAGAGGGAGACAATCGTATTGGTCATGGCATTGTCGGAAGTGAAGCTGGGTGCATTGGATGTCTTGATGATGGGCTGACTGACGGTGCGGGCAATGCGGCATTTGTCAACATTGATGCTTGCCATGAATGCTTTGTCAATGCCCTTCATGTTGGAACCACCACCTGTGAGGATGATGCCTGCGAGGAGTTTGCCGTTGTAGTTCGACTTCACAACCTGGTTGTTGACATTGGCTATGATTTCTGTCACACGTGCATGGATGATAGCCTTCAGCAGGGCCACTTCAAACTTGCGTCCATCGGTAGAGGTGTAAGTCTGTGGCTCGTCCAAGTCTTCTTCGGCAGTCGCAACTTCCAAGTCGCCGTATTTAAGTTTGATTTCCTCGGCCTCGGCATCGTCTATCTGAATGGAGGCAAGGTCTTTGTTCACATTGTTCATGCCCAGCGGAATGGTGACAAGGTAGCGAACAATGTTGTTCTTATAAACAAGTACGGTTGTGGTTTCTGCACCGAGGTCAATCAGCACACAGCCACTACGCTTTTCGGAATCGGCAAGAATGTTGTCGGCAAGTTCCAGCGGGGAGATCAGCTCTTCGGCAATATCCACACCAGAATTTGCAAAAGCCGTCTTGATGTTGTTGCGCAGTTTCTGCTTGGCAATGACATCCATATACTCGCCTTCAATGTTTGTGCCCATTACCCCCACAGGCTCTGCAACCACATTCTGGTCAATGTAATATTCCTGCGGGAAATTCTCCAGCACTTCATAATCGGAGAAGGGTATCTCGTAGCTATCCTGACGAATGCCATCAATCAGCTCTGTCGTGATATAGCTCTGAGTCAACAAATTGCGCTTGATAAGACAGCGAAAAGAGCGCACAGACTGACCGCCCAATCCCACATAGGCACGTGTAATTTTTGTTTTAAGTACATTCTCAAGCTTATTCAGTACATTGTTGATGCACTGGTAAGTCTTGTCAATATTGAATACTATACCACGCTTGACGCAGCCATTCGTTTTTTCCTCTGCATAGGCAAGAACCTGCATGGTACCATCTTTTTTTCTCCCTGCAATAGCTGAAATCTTGGAGGATCCCAATTCTATTGCGACAACAAAGTCTTTGTCCGTAAACGCCATATCCATATTTATTCTCGTTTTTTTATTTTCGTTTTCTGATTGTGCAGATTATCTGGTTTTTATATTCCAGGTTGATTTTGCTGTATTTGTTCCACCCGACTGTTTCCATTGCCTTTTCGTAGAAAATCCGGAGGCGGCGCAATTTCTTTTCGTAATCGTCAAGAGTTCCCAAATAGACGATGTGGTCGCCCACTCGCGGAACAATTTCAACCACGGGCTTGTTCTTCGATCCTTTGGTTACATAGATTTGTTCTATCTGGTTGTTCCAGAAGGCATCGGTCTGCAGAAAGGCACCGAAGGGGGCCAACTCTTCAGAGGCATACTTTTGGGTGACAGCTCCTGTGGCCACCACGATGTTTGAAGTGAAAACCGTGCCAGGAATCACCTTTCCCGCCTTATCAACGTAATAGCCGTTTTCCCCATCGGGAATAATGTACATCACGGGGGTGCGCTGCACCACGTCAATGCGCAACTTTCGTCCAGCCGTCTTGTAACATTCAACCTTGCTCACGAAATCGTTCTCACTAATGAGTTTTTCGATACTGCGCGTATCTACATCCTTCATCAGCTTCCCCTTGGGATAAAGCCCCTTGGACTTGAGCAAAGACTCCATGACCTTGGCATCAACAAAATCCACTTTCGTGTTTTTGCTGACGACCAGCTCTACGTCCTTGCAAAGTTCATCGGGGGCTGGGTCTGTCATCTTAATCATGGCAAACACCACATAACAGGCAAGACCCAGCATTAGCAAGACTATCGCTGAAAACTTCAGGTATTTAACGACTTTGGCCATATCTATGATTGAGTATTTCTGTTATCTGAGACACATAGTTCTCCACATCGCCGGCTCCCAAGGAAATCAGAACATCGAACTGTCCGTTTCGTGCCACATCGGGGATGTCCTCCTTGTGAATCAAGTGTTTCTCGATGCCTGGACGAAGATTGTCGTAGATGATTTGCGAAGTAACACCTGGAATAGGTTGCTCACGAGCCGGATAGATGTCGCACAGATACACTTCGTCGAGCAGTGACAACGCAGCAGCAAAGTCTTTGTAGAAATCGCGTGTACGGGTATAAAGGTGGGGCTGGAATATCGCAGCTATCTTTTTGTCTTGGTATAGTTCCCTTATTGACTTTACGCTCTGGTCTATTTCGTTAGGATGATGTGCGTAATCGCTAAGAAAGACCACCTTGTCTGTCTTGATTTTAAAATCGAAACGGCGATCCACCCCCTTGAAGGTCTCCATGCCACGGCGGATTTCCTCAGCCGTTACACCATTGAGTTGAGCAAGTGCCATGGCAGCAATTCCGTTTTCGATGTTGATGCTAACGGGAACTCCCAGTTTGATGTCCTTTATGTTGCCCAACGGGGAGACAAAATCGAAAACGATTTCACCGCCTCCGATGCGAATGTTTTCGGCATGGAAATCGCCCTCTTCACGAGCATAGTCATATACCTTCACTCCTGGCTGAACATCAGCGCGCATTTCCAGTCCACGGTGGATGATGAGAACGCCCGTGGGCTGAATCAAAGTCGTGTAATGCCGGAATGATTCCAGGTAGGCTTCCTTCGTTCCATAAATATCCAAATGGTCAGGATCGGTTGCTGTAATCACACTCATGTATGGACGAAGCCAATGGAACGAGCGGTCAAACTCGTCAGCTTCAATGACTACGAGGTCACTGTCATCCGACAGCAGGTAATTCGTTCCATAGTTTTTGGAAATACCACCCAAGAAAGCATTACACCCCACATGGCTCTGCTGCAACAGATGGGCAGTCATCGTTGATGTGGTCGTCTTGCCATGCGTGCCAGCCACACAAAGTCCACGATGTTCTTTCGTCAAAAAGCCAAGCACCTGGGCACGCTTCTGAAGATTGAATCCTTGCTCACGGAAGTAAGTCAACTCTCCATGCTCTGCGGGGATTGCTGGCGTATAGACCACAAGGGTCTTCTCCTTGTCCTTGAAACAAGAGGGAACCCAATTGATGTCGTCTTCGTAATGAATGAATGCACCTTCAGCCTTCAGCTGTTCGGTAAGTTCGCTTGGTGTCTTGTCGTAACCTCCCACCTGATAACCTTTAGCCAAGAAGAATCTGAGCAAAGCACTCATGCCAATGCCACCGGCTCCAATGAAATAAACGGAATCTATCACTGCTGTTTTCATTTAAAATGTCCTTTTTTATGTCTTAACCCTGTGTAGCCAGTTTGTACACTTCCTGTGCAATTCTGTCAGCCGAATCATGCAATGCCAACTTCAGCACATTTTCAGAAAGAGACTTCAGCTTTGCGTCATCGCGTACCGTCTGTAGAGTAATGCCGACCAATGTATCGCGAGCATTTTTGTCTGGCACCAGAACGGCTGCATCCTTCGTGGAAAGAGCCATTGCGTTCTTGGTCTGATGGTCTTCTGCCACATTGGGGGATGGAACCAAGATGCAAGGTTTGCCCAACAGACAGAGTTCAGAAATGCTACTTGCTCCTGCACGCGAAACCACGATGTCAGCAGCTGCGTATGCTGCATCCATGTTTGAAATAAAATCGGTCACATACAGGTTCTTTATCTTCTCCACCTTGGCCAGTGCATCGCCTATCTCCTGGCTGTATATCTTACCCGTTTGCCAAATAAACTGCACATCGCTCTGGCGGATTTCCTCCAAATGCTGCAAAATGCTTTCGTTCACGGTTCGAGCCCCCAGGCTACCACCGACTATCAGCACCGTTTTCTTTATAGAGTCAAAACCGAAGCTTTTTCTCGCATCTTCTTTTGAAATTTTATTGTCTAACAAGTTCTGGCGGACAGGATTCCCGGTCAAAATAATCTTGTCGGCGGGGAAAAAGCGTTCCATGCCGCTATATGCCACACATATCTTGCGGGCTTTCTTTGCAAGCGACTTATTCGTAACGCCTGCATAGCTGTTCTGCTCTTGTATCAAGCAAGGGATTCCCATGGCGTATGCAGCATTCAGTGTTGGGGCAGAAGCATACCCTCCGACACCCACCACCACATGTGGACGGAAATCGCCAATAATCTTCTTCACCAGTCGGCGACTTCGCATGAAATTCAGCATCACGCCAACATTGCGGAAACTCCACAGTGGGCGAACCAAACCACGAACAGGCAAGCCTACAATTTTATACCCTGCTGCAGGCACACGCTGCATCTCCATCCTGCCCAATGCACCCACAAAAAGAATCTCTGCTTCGGGGTGCTGGGCTTTGATTGCATTGGCTATCGAAACGGCTGGGAAGATGTGTCCACCCGTGCCGCCTCCACTTACTATGACCCTTAACTGTTCTTTCAGTTCCATATCTTTAGCCTTTTTAAAGCATTTTGCCATCCATTGTGCCCAATGAAGTAGCAAAAGTACAAAAAAATCCTTTAGTATTAAAATCCCTGCTTGCAAAAATGGCTTTCAGTTACTTTTTTTACCACTTCAGGGTGTTTTTAAGCCATTGTGCCATCTGTCAAGTACTCTTTGGTTTCCCCCTGAGTTGTTGCTGGCTGAATTTCGGAATTGTAGTATTGCGCCTCTTCTGCATAGCGACTGACACTCAGTATGACACCTATGTAGCAACTGATGATTAAGATGGAAGTACCGCCCTTGGATATCAGAGGCAGAGTCTGGCCTGTAACAGGAAGAAGTCCCACGGCTACGCCCATATTGGTTAGTGCCTGCAACACCATCATGATGCCAAAGCCAAGTACCAAGTAGGCTGGGAAAAAGCGTCGGCACTTCTGAGCTATTCGCCCACAACGTATCAACAAGGTAAGATAGAGAAACAAAACAAAGATGGCACCAAATATGCCAAGCTCCTCCACAATGATGGCGAAGATGAAGTCTGACTCAGCGTGTTGCAAAAAGTCACGCTGAACGGAGTTACCTGGCCCCACACCAACCACGTTGGAGTTTGCAATAGCAATAGAGGCATAAGTGGTCTGCGAGTTCTTGTCATCGAACAATTTACGATATTTGTCTTCTTCTTTATTGGCCACATGGTCTTCCTTGCTACGACTCATCATACGCTCTACACGAGCCCGCATTGTCGCTACACGCTTTCCACCTGGCAATGACGGAAAGGTCAGCAGCATAGCAAGGTACATGCCGCCCACCAGTGCAAGTCCCAACGCCCCCTTAAGCATCAAGTCCATAGGGACATGGGCAATGAACATCATCAAGACAATGACCAGAAAAAGCATGGCTGCTGTAGAGATGTTATCAATGAAAATCAAGCCGCAGACAATGCACGCCATTGTTCCCACAACGGCAAAAGCCATGTAGCGTTTACCCTTCATTGCCCCCACAATGATTCGCTCTTTTCCCCTCCGTTTAACCACTTTCTCGGTCTGGGTCTTTGCCAAGACTACAGCCGATGACATAATGAGGGCAGCCTTGGCCACCTCGGAAGGCTGGAAACTAACGCCAAAGATTTTTATCCAGCGGTTTGTGTCATTGAGTTGGCCACCGCCCCACCCCATGATTGCAATCAGCAAAAGCAAAACAGCAACGGGGAAAAGAATAAAAGGTACAAGCATAAACCACTTGCAAGGTATGCGGTGGATAAACAGGATGAGCACCAAACCCAGCAAAAGAAAACCTGCCTGGCTGATAAGTGGTCCCCAGTGCGTTTCGCTGTTAAAAGTCATTCGGCTGGATGCACTGTAAACTTCAACAAGCGAAATCATGCACAGGAAGAAATAAATCATCCAAACGCCCTTGTCACCCTTGAACAAGTTACCATGAAAAAAGTCGGAGATAAGTCTTGCCATAACGCACTTTTATGATTAAAGGTTTCTCACACATTCCTTAAATTGATCGCCACGGTCTTCCATGTTCTTGAACAAGTCGAAGCTGGCACAGCACGGACTCAGCAAGACACAGCTACCGGGCTTGGCCATCTTGTAGCAAGCATCCACACAGTCCTTCATGGATTTCACATCAGCGATGGGGAGGCCAAAGTCATCGAATGCAGCATGGAGTTTGCTGTTATCAACACCCAGAAAAACAAGGCCGATGCACTTCTCACGCACAAGGTCGAAAATCTCAGAATAATCATTGCCCTTGTCCTTTCCTCCAAGAATAAGCACTGTGGGCTGAGTCATGCTTTCGAGTGCATACCAACAAGCATTCACATTGGTTGCTTTCGAGTCATTCACGAAATCAATGCCACGCACTCGCCCAGCCTTTTCCAACCGATGTTCAACACCTGCGAAATCACTAAGCCCCTTGCGAATCTCCTCATTCGACACACCGGCAATGTCTGCCGTAATAGCCGCAGCAAGGCTGTTGTAGAGATTATGCTTTCCACGCAGGGCAAGCTCCTCCTGCTCCATGTTGAAAGGTTCGGGGCTTTCCACCACAAACTCGCGGTCTTCCACATAGCCTATGGCACCCAGCTCTTTGAACTCACTGAACGGATAGAGACGAGCCTTGATGTTGTATTTCGTGAGTTCACGCTTCACAATGGGGTCATCATTCCAGAACACAAAGGCATCATTCTCCGTCTGATTTCGGGTAATGCGCATTTTGCTGTCCACGTAGTTCTGCATCTTGAAGTCATAGCGGTCCAGATGGTCGGGCGTAATGTTCATCAAGATGGCGATGTCCGCCTTAAAATCGTACATGTTATCAAGCTGGAAACTGCTCAACTCTATGACATAGTAATCGTAATGCTCTTCAGCCACCTGCAAAGCCAAACTGCTGCCAATATTGCCAGCAAGACCAACATTGTAGCCAGCCTGTTTCAGGATGTGGTAAATGAGAGAAGTTGTTGTGGTCTTGCCATTCGAGCCAGTGATGCAAATCATCTTGGCATCCGTGTATCGGCCAGCAAATTCAATCTCTGATATGATGGGGGTACCCTGTGCTTTCAGCTTCATCACCATGGGTGCTGTTTCTGGAATGCCAGGACTCTTAATCACCTCATCTGCATTCAGAATCAAAGACTCCGTATGCTGTCCTTCTTCCCACAATATGTTGTGACTGTCAAGTAGCTTCTTGTACTTGTCCTTGATGCAAGACATGTCACTGACAAAAACATCAAAACCCTCTTTCTTTGCAAGCACAGCCGCTCCCGCTCCACTCTCTGCTGCTCCAAGTACTACTATTCGTTTCATTGTGTCTATCGTATTTTCAGTGTTATTATTGTTATTGCCGCCAACAGGATTGTAACAATCCAAAAGCGAGTTGTTATCATCGATTCAAGCAACAGGCCATCAGGCTTCTTCAGCAGGTATTTCACGCCTGGCTCCATCCTGTGCCTGTAATGGTCGTGGAAGGGAGCACGCTTAAACACTCTCCACTTCTCGCCACGCGCATTCCCCTTCTTTGCGTATGCCACTTGCAACATGACCGAAACGCTTTCCATCAAGAAAATGCCACAGAGAATAGGTATCAGCAATTCCTTGTGGATAATGACTGCCGTAACTGCAATCACTCCCCCAATAGAAAGGCTACCAGTGTCGCCCATGAACACCTTGGCCGGATAAGCGTTGTACCAGAGGAATCCGACCAGCGCACCCACAAAAGCACAAAGAAACACAACTATCTCTTCGCTGCCAGGGATGTACATCACATTCAGGTAGCTGGCAAACTGAATGTGGCCCGACACGTATGCCAATATGCCCAATGCCGCACCGATGATGGCCGAATTGCCAGCACACATGCCATCCATTCCGTCGTTCAGATTGGCACCGTTAGAAACTGCCGTAATGACAAACGTGGTCACCAAAACAAAGAAAATCCAGCCACAGGCACGCTTCGCCTTTCCGTTGGGGATAAAACTGAACAACTCATAATAATCTATGTTGTTGTTCTTGAAGAAAGGCACTGTGGTCACCGTGCTTTTGCGTGCTTCGCTCTTGTGGAAGACAACCTCTTTTTCGCCAATCTCCTGCGTCACATTCTCGCGCACGACAGCTTGAGGACTCAGCCAGAGCGTCAAGCCGACAATCGTGCCAAACACCAGCTGTCCAAGCATCTTGTAGCGAGGCGGCAAACCGTCCTTATTTCCACTCAGTTTAATCTTGTCATCCAGAAAACCAAGAATAGCGAAGAACACAATGGTTGCCAGCAGAAGCAACATATAGACATTGGTCAGTTTCCCAAACAGCAAAGCGGGGATAAGCACGGCAATGACAATCACCACACCACCCATGCTGGGAACACCCTTCTTCTGCACTCCATAAGGGTCAATACTGGGGTCACGCGCTCCCTCAAGGTACTGTTTCCGACGCATATACTTGATGAAATACTCACCTGCCCACATCGAAACGACCAGCGAAACAATCAGTGCCATCAGCGAGCGAAATGACACATAGGTCAACATTCCCATGCCGGGAATATCGAAATCTTCCAGCCATTGACTTAAACTGTAAAACATGCGCGAACCTCCTCCTTGTCGTCAAAATGATGTTTAACGCCTTTAATTATCTGATAATCTTCATGTCCCTTCCCGGCAATGAGAATCACATCGCCCTCTTGAGCCAACATACATGCTGTCTTGATGGCCTGACGGCGATCCACAATGGTAATCACCTTCTGCATCTGTTCCTCATTCAGACCAGCCAGCATATCGTTGAGAATGTCTTCGGGTTCTTCGAAACGCGGGTTATCGCTGGTCAGAATTACCTTGTCGCTCTGCTTCACAGCCTCGCGAGCCATCAGCGGACGTTTACCCTTGTCACGATTGCCACCTGCTCCACAGACTGTGATGACCTGCCCCTTGCCTTCCAGCACACCGTGAATGGCAGACAGCACATTTTCAAGCGCGTCGGGTGTGTGAGCATAATCCACGATGGCCGTGAAACCCTTGGGAGAGCGCAAAGCCTCGAAACGTCCGTTCACGGGCTTCATCTTGCTCAATGCCACAAGCACCTCTTCGGGGTCTTTTCCCAGCATCACAGCTGTGCCGAAGACGGCAAGCAGATTGCTCACATTGAACTTTCCGATAAACTGCACGCCCACTTCCCTGCCGTTGATGTTCAGGTACATTCCTTCAAAGTGGCACTCTATAATCTTTGCCTTGAAGTCAGCAGGGCTTTGCACACTGTAGGTCTTCACCACGGCCTTCGTATTCTGCACCATCACCAGCCCGTTTTTGTCATCAACGTTTGTAATGGCAAAAGCCTCCTTGGGCAAACGGTCGAAGAACAGTTTCTTGGCCTTGATGTAGTTTTCAAATGTCTTGTGATAGTCCAGATGGTCGCGAGTAATGTTAGTAAATATGCCTCCCACAAAACGCAGTCCGCCGATTCGGTTCTGCACAACCGAGTGGCTGCTCACCTCCATGAAGACATACTCACAACCAGCCTCAACCATACGGGCCAACAGTGCATTCAGCGTAATGGGGTCGGGCGTAGTATGCTCCGTAGGGATTGCCTCGCCATCCACGTAATTCACAACGGTGGAAAGCAGTCCTGCCTTGTGCCCCATCTCACGAAACAGATTGTAGAGCACCGTGGCAATGGTCGTCTTGCCATTCGTGCCTGTCACACCCAGCAGCTTCAGTTTGCGGGTAGGATGGCCATAGAACGTAGTGGCAATCTGCCCCACAATCTGCTCGGTGTTCTCCACTCTCACGTAAGTAACACCCGCTACCCTCTCAGGCATATCTTCACACACAATGGCTTTTGCACCCAGTTCAATGGCCTTGCCAATATAGCCATGACCGTCTGTGGCAGTGCCTTTTACGGCAATAAACATATTGCCTGCTTCCACCTTGCGCGAATCAATGTTTACGCCCGTAATGTCCACATCGGCATTGCCCTCAAGCTGAAGAGGCACCAGCCCTTTAAGTAAATCGTGCAGTTTCATATATCTTCGTTCATTAGTCAAGTTCAATCGTTACAGTCTGGCCTTTCACCAACTGCGTGCCCGCTGCGATGCTCTGCTTTCTGACCACTCCGCGCCCCTTGGTGTGTACCTTCAGACCACGACTGGCCAGTTCGTAAACGGCATCGCGTGCACCCAGGCCCATGACATCGGGCACTGCTGTCTCATTGTAGATGACAGGGGATTCGGGCTTTTCAAAATCACGAATGCCCAGTGTCTTGAGCACCTTGTCAGAAGCGTCGTTGTAGCTCAGTTTCACATCGGGCACAGGAGAGGATGTAGAATCCTGAGCCAGCTTCAGGTTGGTTGTCACATTCTTGCTATACACACGCTGTGCTATCTTGGAGAAGACGACACCTGCCTGTCCGCCACCACTGGCCACATAGTAGGAGTGGCGAATAGCAACAATACAGGTGTATTTAGGGTCTTCAGAAGGATAATAGCCACAGAAGCTGACGAGGTGCTCATTGGCACCAGCCTTGTAGCCACCCCTCACTGCCACTTGAGCTGTGCCCGTCTTTCCAGAGACATGGAAATAGGGATTGCCGGCCTTCTTTCCAAGGCCCTCCTTGTCGCACACCACACGCTGCAGGATGGTCTGCATGTCCTTCAGCGTAGAAGGTTTGCATATTTGCTTTTTGATGACTTCTACAGGAAATTCTTCCACCAGTTCACCATTGCGCTCTATGGCCTTCACAAAGCGCGGACGCACCATCTTGCCACCATTGGCAATGGCATTGTAGAAAGAGACCGTAGAAATGGGGGGAATCTGTGTTTCATACCCAATGGACATCCACGGCAGAGCCGTTGCCGACCAGTTGTCCGACATACGGTACCCGCCCGTATGGTCTTTGTGGGGCATTCGGATGCGCGGGTCAGCCGCACCATTGAAGGGCAAGCCCAGCGGAGCACCGATGCCAATCCTGCGTAACCCCTCCACAAACTTTTCGGGTTGATTATGATAATACTTGTCAATGAGTTTGCTCACACCCACATTGGACGAATACATCAGCACGTGTGGCACATCAATCGTACCATAACCGCCACGATGCCAGTTGTGGTCCTTCATCAAAGCACCATACATGGGACAAACGCCGCTGCCCGTATCGACCCAGTCGCTCACCTTGATGTAGCCATCGTCTATGCCCACCATGATGGAAGCCGTCTTGAATGTGGAGCCTGGCTCCATCAGGGAAGCCAGTGCATAGTTTCGGGCTTCGTAGTAATTGCCATCATCGTAACGCTGCAGGTTCACGATAGCCTTCACGTCGCCAGTCTTCACCTCCATCAGTATCACCACACCCATCGAGGCATCCAGTTCGGCCAGTTTTTCGCGCAGGGCACTCTCACAGATATCCTGCATACTTACGTCGATAGTGCTCACGAGGTCGTAGCCATCCACGGGTTCCTGGTCGATGATGCTGAGGTACTTGGAGAGCACTTTCTTGTGGTGTTCCTTCCCTGGCACACCGCGCAGGAGGGAGTCGTATGCCAGTTCCAAACCAGAACGGGCGGAGTCCTTCGCACCATACATTTCGCCCAATGTACGCTTGGCCAGCGAACCAAAAGGCTTATTGCGGTTGTTGCGCATCTCGTAAGTCAGTCCACTGCGGTAGGGGTTCTTCATCGAGAAGATGGGCAACTTGATGATTTCATGGAACTGGATGTAATTGAGCACCACGTGTGGACACACTTCCCAGTAGCGTTTGTGCCCCTCAAGCCCCTTCAGGAGGTGTTCCTTATATTCCTCCTGTGTGTATCGGTCACAAATGCGAGCCAAACCAGCACATATTTCATCCATGTTGTTACGCCACATGCTGTCCTTCTTGTGTACCTCATCAATGACATACGGCAAAGTGAAGTCGAAATACTTCACCCGCTTTCCCTTGCTGTTCACCGTGTCCTGCATCTCAATGCCCGACATGAAGTCCACATACACCTTGTAGTCGGGCAGACTGCTGGCCATCAGCTGGTGGTCAGCCGAGAGGATGTTGCCACGACCCGCTTTCTTGATAATGGTGTCCGACTCCATCACCTTTCCGGCTCCCTCCCAGAAATCACGTTGCACCGTTGCCGTGTACATGGCACGCCAAACAATGAGTACACAAATCGTCAGGGCTGCAATGACAATTCCTGCAAATCTGCCTGTTATATATTTCTTGTCAAACTTCATCGCCTGTTGGTAAATTAGGGTTATTTTCTTCTTGAATTATGGGTTCTTCGTCCTCACCGTCCATCTTGATGAGAAAAGGAGGGGTGATGGGATTCTGCAGTATGCTGTCCTTTGTGTTCTTGAGCATTTTCTCCACATTCGACTGACGTGTCAGGTTCATCAGTTCGCTCGACTGGGTCATCACATTGTACTTCACATTCAGTAAGTCGGTTCGCAAGCTGTCAATCAGAATTGCATCCTGCTGACTGGCATATCGGTTGCCCGTGTAGAGCAACATTAAAATCACACAAAACATCACGAAAATAACTTGCTTCAGAAAGAACTTGCTGCCCAAAATGTCACCACCCAGAATGGATTTGAGCGAGATTTCCCCTCTGTCGTCTTCGTCTGTGTACTTCCTGATAGCCTCTACAACCGCTTCTTCTCCCGTCTCTGCCTCTTGAGGCAATTCACTGCTCTCTGGCTGACTTTCCAGTTGCAGTTCCTCGTCTTTGTCCTTCTTGTCTGCCTTCATAACATACTACTTCATTTAATTCTTACATGTATCTACATAAAAAACACTCACATCCAGCTCAATTCACCTTTTCTGCAATTCGCAACTTCGCGCTTCGGCTGCGGGGATTTCTCTCCTGCTCTTCTGCGCTGGGCACAATTACTTTATTATTAATAATGTGGAACGGCGTATTTACCCGACCAAAAAAGTCCTTGTCCTCACAGCCCTCCACGTTGCCCGTCTTCATCAGGTTCTTCACCATGCGGTCTTCCAGCGAATGGTAGGTGATGACGACCAGCCGTCCACCGGGTCGGAGCAGACCCGTAGCCGCCGTCAGCATTTCCTGCAATGCCAGCATTTCCTGGTTCACCTCAATACGCAGTGCCTGAAACATCTTGGCCAAATCCTTCTTCTCACGGTCTTTCCCCGAAAAGGGCTTCACAATCTCCAGAAATTCTTCCGCCCGCCGAATTTCGCCCTGCCTACGCGCATTCACAATGGCAGCAGCAATCTTGCGGCTCGACTTCAGTTCGCCATAGAGGTAGAACATGTCGGCCAACTGCCTCTCGCTGTAAGTGTTCAGCACATCAGCAGCCGTCTTGCCCGCACGCTGATTCATGCGCATGTCAAGTTCACTATCGAAACGAAACGAAAATCCACGAGATGCATCATCGAAATGATGAGAACTCACGCCCAAATCGGCCAACAGACCATCAATCTGCTCCACACCGTAGTAGCGCATGAAATTCCGCAGAAAACGGAAATTGGAACGGACAAAGGTGAAATTGTCCGAGGCCACCACATTACCCTCTGCATCACGGTCTTGGTCGAAGGAATAGAGATGACCAGCTCCATTCAGTCGAGCCAGAATCTCACGGCTATGACCACCACCGCCAAACGTGGCATCTACAAAGATGCCGCCCTTGCCGATGTTCAGCCCATCAATGCTCTCCTGGAGCAAAACTGGAATGTGATATGTCATCTCGCCTGCCATTGTGAAAATGCAAAAAAATGTAGAATGGAGTCTTTTTCTTACCTACATTGCCATCGCTGGATTGCGGGGGGGCAGAAGGTGTCGAACAATCATTGTGCGTGTGTGCTATTCGCTGTTGTTTTTTTCTTCAGAATAAAGAGAGCCGTCCGTTCAACTGTCTATCAGGAACCAGAAGGAAAATCTACCCAAGCAAAGCCTCCAGTGTATCGCCCAGTCCGCTGCTCTCCTCCTCAATCAATTTCTCCAGTGCTTCCTTGTTCCACACCTCTATTCGCTCATCGAGCGCAAGAAACCGCACATCCGAGGTAATGCCTGCAAACTCCAGCTTGCGTTTCGTGATTAGGATGCGACCGCTGTTGTCAAGTTCTATCGGCTCGGCATCCGCCACATACTGACGTAGCACATTTTGATGTTCCCGCTTGTATGGACTTAGCTTCAGCTTCAAGTCATCAATTGTCGCGTTCCACACCGATTCGGGGTACAGCACAAGGCAAGGCTGGAACAGGTCGGTGCGGAGCACCATGCGGGACTCGCCCGCTGCCTCCAGCACCTTCCTAAATGCGACAGGCAGAAAAACCCTGCCTTTCGCATCCGTCTTTGCTGTATAATCACCTATGAAACGCATCTTCTGAAAAATTTTTGCAAAAATAATAATAAATCCCCACTTTCCTCTACTTTTCCCCACTTTTTTTCAAAAAAAGTTATCAACAAGATGTGGACAACTTATATTTTGCTGATTTACACCCCAATTTTAGGCACTTGTTAAAGCAGGGCAAAAAGTAGCCCCACAAGGACTTCACCCCCGAATTTGTAATGTCAAGATAGCAACTCGTCGAGAAGAGGACACCGTAACAACCGCACACACTATCCTTCGCAACGGCGTAGGCTTTCTGTCGCGCTCGCGTAGGCTTTTCGTTGCGTTTTATTGCCTACGCGAATGCGACGCATTGCCTATATCGTTGCGAGGGGAAGCCTTTTTCGCCCCATGCAAAAAGGCTGTTCTCGCCTCATTATCAGAAGGTTTGAACAGCCTCAACCACAGCAAAAGAAAAACGCATGGTTTTTCCACGCAAAAACGCACGTAACACGCACAAAAAGTCGTGTTTTGTGCGTGCATACACATTATTATATTTAAGGAAACAGGACCGTGCTACTCTTTCACTTCCTCAAAATCCACATACACACCTTCGTCGGCACCAAAAATCTTGCCATTCGATGCAGGATTGACTGTGCTGGAAGAGGACGTTTGTGAGGAATAAGCTCTTTCACGGCGCGATTCTGTCTGCCGACGCTGCCGATTGGCCGTGTTGCCCAGCCTCAACAGGTTTAAAAGATTAGCAAATCCGCCAAACAAAGCAGACAAAAAAGTCAGGCCAACCGTGAAAGCCAGCAGGAAGAAGAATATAATGATGAAAAACAAGAAGCCGAAAATGCCCATAATCGCAAAGTTTTTACTCGTCCTCTGGCAAATAGGATGCCACAATGCTCATTGTGACATAAACACCGATGCTGGCAGCCATGCCGCGTGACAAATACTGCCATACGGCACCCGACCGACTGCCCAAAATGGCAGAAACTGTTAAAATTAGTAGAACGAGCAGCAGGAAAATGTACTTCTGCTTGTTTTCGGCCCAACTGTAACTCTTGAATTTCAATGCAAACATGGGGATTTCGCACACCAGAAGCCAGCAGGATAGCAGCATGAAGGCAAACAGGAAGGCGGCATTGAAATGCGGGCCTCGCAACCACGCCTCACAGCTTGAAATAAGTGCCCCCCAGAAGATGGCGTTGGCTGGTGTTGGCATTCCGATAAAGCCCAAGTGCTGACGCTCATCCAAATTGAACTTGGCCAGACGCATCGCCGAAAAAGCGGCCATCAGGAAAGCCGTGAATGGCATCACATTGAACCAGAAGGGCGTAGCCAGCATCTGCGGGTAAGCAACATGGTTGAACAACGTAAAAATCATGGCCGACGGTGCCACGCCAAACGTCACGACATCGGCCAGAGAATCCAGCTCGACGCCAAACTTGCCCGACACACCGAGTGCACGTGCTGTTAGCCCATCGAAGAAATCAAAAAATGCGCCCCCTAAGATAAAGAGGAACGCAAGCACGTGTGCATGATGGAAAGCGCAGTAAGTCGCAATGCAGCCGCAAATCAGATTGCAGCAAGTAATGATATTAGGGATATTCTTTTTCATTCCAAACAAAATCAAGTTTCTAAGTGTGCACTTCGTATCACTTCAGCCGAGCAATCAATGTTTCGTCGCCCACCGTTGCCTGCCCCATCTTGACAAGAACCTCGGAGCCAAGCGGCAAATAGACATCGACACGGCTACCAAACTTAATGAAGCCCAAATGGTCATCGATAAAACATTCCTGCCCCGGCTTTGAATAGGTGACAATACGGCGTGCCATAGCTCCGGCTATCTGACGAACCAGCACGTCCTTGCCCTGCGGAGTTCGGATGACAATCATCGAGCGTTCATTCTCCGTACTGGCCTTGGGCAGATATGCCTTCATGTAATTACCATTCTGGTGAGCCACCTTCACAATGCGCCCCTCACAAGGAATCCAGTTTGCATGAACATTGGTAAGCGACATAAAGATGGAAATCATCAGACGACGGTCATGGAAGTATTCGTGTTCATCCACCTCCTCTATGACCACGATGTGACCATCCGCAGGAGCCACAACGGACTTGGTTGTCGGCCCCTGAAACATACGGATTGGACAGCGGAAAAAGTTGAGCAAGATACCATAGACAACAGTCAAAATGAACACTATCGCCCACGACCACCATGCCAATGTACCACGGAAATGCCATGCACACCACATGGCCAAAACATAAAGAACACCACACAGGACAAGTGTGTTCATGCCCTCATGGTGAATACGTATATTGTTCCTACGTTTATTATGGATTGCCTGTCTCTTTTTAGCCATTTTTAGATTTTCCATGCAAAAATCACGTGCAAAGTTAGCGTTTATATTTAAATGCACAAAACAAAATACGAAAAATTCCATAAAATCCTTTGCCGAATAAAATAAAACCCCTACCTTTGCACCCGCATTCTGCCCGACTCATCGGGTCTGCGTGCTTTCAGGATTGTGCTATGGTGTAATGGCAGCACTAGAGTTTTTGGTTCTCTCAGTCCAGGTTCGAATCCTGGTAGCACAACCGCCCCCAAACAACATCTCCCCCAAACGTTGGACTTGTAGCTCAGTTGGTTAGAGCAACAGACTCATAATCTGGAGGTCCCAGGTTCAAGCCCTGGCTGGTCCACACTGAAAATCAAGCACTTACGAGTTTCTCGCAAGTGCTTTTTTCATGTTTGCGTAAACAATGCGTAAACATTTTGTTTCAGTCCCCCCTTTTCC
>JAFTEV010000091.1 GCA_017453465.1 Bacteroidaceae bacterium
CCGAAAAAATGTGTACTTTTGCCCATGGTTACGTTTGATTTTGTTTGCCGACTGCAAAGGTAACCAAAAGGGCTGAAACCTAACAAATGTTTCAGCCCTAAATTTATGCTAATGAAAAAAGTTTAGCGGACAGTAATAATTATCAACGAAGAGGGATGCGTCTCCACATGGAGGCGCATCCCTCTTTTGATAAAATGTGCCGACTCGGTCAGAAATCACTTCTTTTTGGTCGGCACGCGGGAATATATGTAAGAATTGAATGAAAATGCTTTATGCGTCGATGTTGGCGTAAGTGGCGTTGCGCTCAATGAACTCGCGGCGCGGACCTACATCCTCACCCATCAGCATAGAGAATGTGTAGTCAGCCTCGGCTGCATCCTCAATGGTCACCTGCTTCAGCAGACGAGTCTCAGGGTTCATCGTAGTCTCCCACAGCTGCTCAGGGTTCATTTCGCCCAGACCTTTATATCGCTGCGTCTTGATGCCGTTCTCCGTGCCGTCGCCATACTTGTCGATGAAGCGCAAGCGGGCATTCTCGTCGTAGCAATACTCGCTGATTTTGCCCTTCGTGCACTTGTAGAGTGGGGGAGTGGCAATGTAGAGACGACCGTCGCGAATCAGTTGCGGCATATAGCGGAAGAACAGCGTCATCAGCAACGTGTCGATGTGCGAACCATCCACATCGGCATCGGTCATGATGATGGTCTTGTAGTAGCGCAGCTTGTCATAGTTGGCCTCTTTCGAGTCTTCGTCCAGGCCGAAGCGCACGCCCAGTGCCTGAATGATGTTGTTCACCTCTTCGTGCTCAAAAGCCTTGTGCCACATCACGCGCTCCACGTTGAAAATCTTACCGCGAATCGGCAGGATAGCCTGGAAATGTCGGTCGCGTCCCTGCTTGGCAGAACCGCCGGCGGAGTCACCCTCCACAATGAACATTTCGCAGTTCGCAGCATCCTTGTCCGAACAGTCAGCCAGCTTGCCTGGCAGACCACCGCCCGTCATCGGGCTTTTTCTTTGCACACTTTCGCGAGCCTTGCGAGCAGCCACACGTGCAGTAGCGGCCAGCACCACCTTGTCCACAATCAACTTAGCCTCCTTCGGGTGCTCCTCCAGGTAGGCACCAAGTGCTTCGCCCACAGCCTGCTGCACCGCACCAGCCACCTCGCTGTTGCCCAGCTTCGTCTTCGTCTGGCCCTCAAACTGCGGTTCGGCCACCTTCACCGAGATAACGGCTGTCAGTCCCTCGCGGAAGTCTTCGCCCGAAATCTCGATGTGGTTCTTCTCCAGCTTCTCCGTCACCTTGTTGTCGTCAGCATACTTCTTCAGCACACGGGTCAGCGCGGTGCGGAAACCCTGCAAGTGTGTACCACCCTCAATCGTGTTGATGTTGTTCACGTAGGAGTGCAGGTTCTCGCCGTAAGAAGTGTTATACATGATAGCCACCTCGATGGGGGTCTCGTTCTTCTCCGTATTGATGTAGATGACATCGTCAAACAAGTGCGTCCTTGTCGAGTCGATGTAGCGCACAAAATCCTTCAGTCCGCCCTCGCTGTAGAACACCTCCTTGCGCTCGCCATCAATGCCAGCTGCAGCGTTCACGTCGATGCGCTTGTCCGTCAGCGTGATGGTGATGCCTGCATTCAGGTAGGCCAGCTCGCGCATACGGTTGGCCAGGATGTCATACTTATAAGTAGTAGTGATGAAAATCGTGTTGTCTGGCCAGAACTGCTGGCGTGTGCCGCGCAGGTCAGTCTCGCCCACCACCTTCACGTCGTACAGCGGCTTTCCCTTTTCGTATTCTTGCTGATAAATCTTTCCGTCACGGAACACCTGTGAAAGCATTTTGGTGGAAAGTGCATTCACACAGCTTACACCCACGCCATGCAGACCGCCGCTCACCTTGTAAGAGCCTTTGTCGAACTTACCGCCAGCGTGCAGCACCGTCATGACCACTTCCAGGGCAGAGCGGTGCTCCTTCTCGTGCATATCCACGGGGATGCCGCGTCCGTTGTCCTGAACCGTGATGGAGTTATCCTCATTGATTGTTACTTCGATGTGTGTACAGAAACCAGCCAGTGCTTCATCAATCGAGTTGTCCACAGTTTCATACACCAAGTGGTGCAGACCCTTTTCGCTGATGTCGCCAATATACATCGCCGGGCGTTTTCTGACGGCCTCCAGGCCCTCAAGCACCGTGATGTTACTGGCTGAATAATTTTCCGTCGTGTTTGTCAATTCATCCATTGTTTAGTTGTTCTCTTAAAACGCTACAAAGGTACGGAAAAAAGCTCGGAACACAAAATAAATAGCGTTTTATTTTGCACCCATTCCCATATAGAATCTACTTCTACCACCTATTTCAGTTTTCTCAGTGAAATATGGAGAGAGAGGGTAAAGTGTTACGACGAAGTGTCAGCGATTCAAATGCGAAGTGATGAATCAATTTGTTCGAAGAGGTAAAACAAATCGTGCGAACACGCAAAAAGCCATCCCCGCTGTCGAGGATGGCTTCAATGCACATATTATATATTAAATGAACACAGAGGCACAGAGACACAGAGGTATCAGGACCATAAGTAGATACTCCAATTGTTAATTGTTAATTGTTAATTGTGCATTGTGCATTGTGCATTAGCATTGCCTTAAATCTCTGTGTCTCCGTGTCTCTGTGTTCAAATTAATCACTTCACCAGAATCTTCTTGGTTGAACCGTCGGAGTACTTCACGATGTTCACGCCGGGCTGCAGACCCTGCTGGGGAGCACCGCTCACGCTGTAAACTCCTACTGGTACTACATCCAGCTGCGGAGCAACGGTGCTGATGGAAGTGATGATTGGCTCTTCATACTCTGGCTTCTCGCCGCCCAGGTTGTCCATGCAGAAGTAGGCCGGCGTGTTCATGCTCCAAGCGCCGTTGTCGCTGCTGCTCAGGCTGAACTCCAGACGCTTTACGAGGCCCAGTGTGCTCAGGTCAACCCAG
>JAFTEV010000032.1 GCA_017453465.1 Bacteroidaceae bacterium
AAAAATATTTGACATACGCAAGTTGTTTACCTGATAATCAGTGTGTTGCGACAATATTTCCTTGCTAGACAAGTCGAAGTGGATTTCGTGTATAAAACAGACGTCTTTAGTCAACTTTTAGGCTTTACAGACTACTAGTGCCGCTAATACATCTTCTAATAGTTATAAAAACTATTGTTTCCATAACAATGTATTAACCGTTGGCTCAGGAAACACTATTGAGCACAACATCCAAAGTCAGCCACTCAGTGCAGATTTTCCCCAAAACAGCGTGAACTTCTCTATCAATCAGCTTTTTGTAAATACGGGAACTTTCTCTGATAAATATAAATTGAAGACAAATGTAACTGACAACTATGCTCTTACTTATGCCACAGACGGTGGCGAAGTAGGCTGTCACGGCGGTATGTTCGGCTGTCCCAGCGGTGGTCGTCCACAGTACATTCCTTACTTCTCGAAAGTGACAGTAGGTCAGCGCAGCGAGAACGGCAAGCTGCCCGTGTCTGTGACCATTAAGATTCAAGACGAATAAAAAACTGAAAGACACAGAAACGCATTATGAAACCATTATACAATACCCTATGGGCCGTCCTGCTGTCTGCCCTGTCCGCTGTGCCTGTGAATGCACAAAAGCAGCGGGTGGAATACTTCTGGGACACCGACCCTGGCATTGGCAGGGGACAGGTGTTGCAGCGGTTGACAAGTTCGGCAGACACCATCACGACCGAACTGGACGTGAGCGGCCTCACGGCGGGCATCCACAAGCTGGGACTGCGTGCGCTGAACGACACGCTCCGCTCTGCCACCTACTACCGCCAGTTCTATGTGCCAGCCAAGGAAGAAAAGATTGTGCGCGTGGAATACGCCTGGGACAAGGCGCCCACTCTTGGTAAAGGCTCAACCCTTTCGTTCACCGAAGGCTCTGTCATCGATATGACCAAGAGCCTCTCCGTCAAGTCGCTTTCGGCTGGTATGCATACGTTCTACATCCGTGCGCTCTCCACGAATCACCACTCTGCCACGTATACACGTTCCTTCTATGTCGCTCCCACACCCCATGCCGTGGAAGCCATTGAGTATTACTTCGACACCGACCCCGGCATTGGCCAAGCCACCCGCATGAGTGCTGCCATTGAGGGCGACTCGCTCAACATGGCTTTCGATGTGGAGACCGACGGACTCAGCGACGGTGTTCACCACATCGGCATCCGCACCCTGACCGACGGCACGTGGTCGGCCACCAAGGTACGCCAATTCCTGGTGCGCCGCATGGTGGAGAACTACATTACCCGCGTGGAATACTTCTGGAACACCGACCCCGGACAGGGTAATGGCATTGCCGTTGACATCGTGCCTGGGCAGGAAGTCAATGTAGATTTCGAGGCTGATATGACAGAACTGCCAGCTGGTCCCCATACGCTGGGACTGCGCGCCCAGTCGGGTTCGCTGGGTTGGAGCACAGCTTCGCTCACAACGGGCACTGAGTTTGAGGGCTGGGACGTTTTGCAGGATTATCTCAACTCGCTCACCGACACGGAGGATGCACTGACGACCAGCAAATACACACGTCAGTTCCGCAACCGAGACTGGCAAGCCTTCTATGTGCCGTTCACACTGAAGTACAGCGACTGGTCGGCTCACTTCGATGTAGCCCGCATCAATGCCTTCTATCAGTATGACGACGACGAGGACGGCGTGGTAGATAGACAAGTGCTTGAAGCCATCATCGTGCGCCCGCAAAACGGCACGCTGAAAGCCAACTATCCCTACCTGATTCGTGCCAAATCGAAAGACACATTCAGCTTCAACACTGGCACACAGCAACCACAGGAAATCAACTCCGTCAGCTGTTCCACAGTGGAAGCCCGCTACACCTTCACCGGCAACTACACCGACATGAAGGGTCTGAAGTCTGCCGGGCTGTATCGTCTGCGTGGTGGTTCGCTCTCCATTCCCGACTCTGACGACGAGGTGCTGCCGCCCTACCGCTGGTACCTCAGCATCGACGACCTGGGCAATCAGCTTGACCCCGCCGCTGGCGCAAAGATTCGCGTCAAGGTGGTAGGCGACGAAACCGCCACGGGCATTGACGATGTGCTCATTGCTGATGAGGACGAACTTGTGGGCAATCGCAAAGTCTATGACCTCGCTGGCCGTCGCGTCAACATCAGTGCCGATGCGCCGCTGAACTCCCTGCCAAGGGGCATATACATTATAAATAATAAGAAGTACATTAACAAATAACAGCTATGCTACAGAAAACAAAATGGCTCGCAGTGCTGACTTGCCTCTTCTCCCTCTTTGCCGCCCCGCTCAGGGCACAGGAGGTGGACGACCTGCAAGCGTACCTCGACGAGTTGGCTGCCCAGCAAGGGACACAGCCAAAAGTCAGCTCTGGGCGGCGCAAGGCCGAGTCGGTCACCATTCCCGTGGGTTTGACCGAGGTGGATCTCTCCAAGTTTGCCAGCTATCAGAGCAGAACAAAAGTCTTGAACATCAAGGCCAGTGTGAAATTCACTAACGGTATCATCACTGCCGCCTCCAACTTCGCGGGCGGCACCTCTCTGCTGAAGGTCTATGGCGGTGCTTCCGTTGTGCTCGATGCTTCCGCAGGTGTGGATGCCAGCAGCGTAAGCAGTGCCAACTGTTTTGCCGCCGTGGGTATCTACGAATCGAGCACCTTCTATGAGTGTGGCGACATCACCGCACCCGACAAGGGCACAGGCATTGCCATCTACATCGACGGCCAGGGCGACACCTTCAACTATGTATCGGGCACACTCACTGGCATCGTCAGCAACGACAATGGCGGTACGGTGAACGGTGTGGATGTGGTTACATACACCAAGGAGGAGTTGCAGGAAAAGCTTGATGCCATCTATGCAGAACTGGCTGTTATCAACGAGGACTATACAAAGGCTTCCACGCAGTACAATACCCTTGCCCCGTATGTTCCAGCAGACCTCAATGCTACTGTACAGGCACAGATAACACAAGTGGGCAACCAAATTGCGGCTCTGCAGAAGCAGGAGACAGAGCTGCAAAACCAGTTGAACACGGCTCCATCTTCTTCCTACACCTCGCTGAACAACGACATTGAAGAGTTGGCCGCTGAAGTCTCGTCTTACCACAGCAATCTGACTGCCACGCTCAGTGCCGCCAACGAAACGGCCAAGGCTGGTGCTGCTGCCGACTTGCAGGCTAAGCTGACGGCAATGGGCAATGAGATTAACCAGTTGGGGCAGCAGATTACTGCAATGGAAAAGGAAGGCAATGCAATGTTGACGCAGCAGATTGGTTTCGACTATTTTTTGCGTAAGTCAAACCCTGAATTTGCTGCAAGCTACTATGAATTTATTGGACGAGAATCAGATTGTAAAGATGAATATACACAAGTTGCTTATGATTATAATACTTTGGTTTCACAAAGTTCCATCAGTAATATCAGCGACGCTGTAGCTGTCTATGAAGCATATAACAAACTTAAAGATGGAGATCTCGAACAATTGAAAAGAGATGTGGTTGAAGCACAAACCTCCCTTGATAGTGCTCAAGAAGATCTTAACAACATTGAAATCAACTTCCCCGACCAGGAACTCATCTTCAACATCAGGCCGACGGGCATCACGGAGGAAATCCAGATTGGCTACAAGTCGAACCGTGGATTTGTACTCACATCGGCTGGCATGATGCAGTTTGAGCAGGTAAGCGGCGCGGACTTCCGCCTGAAGGACAGCGAGGGCAACTACCTTGTGGCCAAGGCTGGTTCGCAGACCATCACAATGGGCACACAGGCCGAGGCTACTGTTTGGACAGGCAAGAGCCTGGGCAATGGCAGCTACTCCTTCTACAGCAGCAAGGCCGGTCGCTACCTCTCCGCCACTGCGGGCAAGGTGAATGCGGCCATCACTGCGGCTACATCCCCGCTGGCATGGAGCATCACTGAGTCTGACCTCGACGAACTGCAAGCCTTCCTCAACCTGCTGGCCGAGGAGGACGAAGTGGCAGAGGAGAATAAGGAGCAAGGAACTGAAGAGAAAGACAAGGACACACTGCTTGTCTATATTCCACCAGCAACGGGTGCTACCATTATTGAGCCTATCGTGCTGCCACGCACGCCCTATCCTGTCAAGCTGGTTGGCGACCTGCCCGTGCCACGTCCTGGCACAGGTATGCACCCAATCTATGTGCCCGACGGCACAAAGGTCATCCTCGACAGCCTGAACATCAAGGACACACAAGGCGGCGACTACATCATCTACATTGACGGTACGGTGGAGGTCAACGTCTATGTGAACATCGACATCGAGGGCTGGGACTGGTTTGCACACATTGGTCCTAACGGTCATGTAGTGTGGAAACCTACTGGGCCACGTCCGCGCATCTGGAATGAAGGTACGCTCGACGTAAGCGGAAACCTTGGCTATATCGACAACAGAGGAACTACCAACGTGAAGAGCGGTACCATTGACCAAATGGAGAACACCGGCACGGTGAACCACACAAGCGGGACCATCACCTACGTCTATAACCGCAAGACATATTACTTCGACGGCGGCGTGGTCACAAACCTCTATAACAACGGCCACCACTACCACCGTGGCGGTACGACCCGCTGGATTCGCAACTTCTCTGGAGGCCAGTACGACATGACAAGCGGAAGCATCCGCCAGACCACTGTGAACAAGACGGATACCATCTTCGTCAACTGGGGTACATTCAACTTCACGGGCGGAACCATCGGCGGCTACGGCAGCCGACTGCTCTACCACCACAAGGGGGCACACCTGCGCATCGATGGCGGACTGTTCGACTTCACAGGCATTGCAGACTACTTCATCGAGGCCCACGATGACTTCTACATCCGTGGCGACTACGACTACAAGGCCACAGTGCCCATGCTGCTCGACCCCTCGGTGTCTGTACGCATCATTTATAACTGGACGTACAAGTTCAACATTGTCTTCATTGGCGGGCGACCCACTCCGCGCCGTCCCATCTTCTATGGCGACGACTTCCCGCTTGGCCCTGGCTTCTGCAACTACATAGACTGGACGTTGCCCAACAAGCGTTGGCGCTGGGTTTATCGCGACGAGGACAATGCCATCGAGGTGCGCGACGAAGAAGTGGAAGATGAAGATGACCTGCAAGCCTACCTTGACTGGCTGGCCGAGAACCAGGAAGACGAATCGGCCAGCACGCCAGAGGAGCCGCAGGAGCTTGACCTGAAGAACCGCACTATCGTCATCACCGAGCCAGTGGTGCTGCCTGTAGGCACCCACGTATGGTGGAAGCGCGGTAACTTCGTACCCAAAGGTTGGACGGGCGACAACCTGTTCTATGTACCAGAAAACAGCAGCGTGAAGATGGATGGTACGGTCATCGACGTTTCGTCCAGCACAGTCTATGTCATTGACGGCCAGCCCGTACAGCGCACCCTCTTCGACGTGAAGGGTGACCTGCACTTCGGCCCTGGCTCATCCATCAAGGGCTACCTGAACTGGGACTACAGCTTCACCGACGAGAACATTCCCGGAGCCATCGTCAATGTAGGGCCGACAGGACGTTTCTACCTGGACGGCGGACGCTTCGACAATGTGGTTATCCGTACAGGCAAGGTGAACATCTTCGTGACGGTCAACGTGACATACGACCTCTACATCTATGTGCCCACAGAATATCGCTACGACGGCTACCGCGTCTTTGCACCGTGGAGCAACTTCTACTTCACATCGACCGACGTGCGCCGCATCCATCTGATTGACGGCGACAAGTGGGGGCTGAAACTGGATGATGACGGCTACGTGTCCCTCTATGACACGGGCGACTCTTCGGGCGTACTGGGCGACATGAACAACGACGGCCTGATTGATCTGGAGGACATCACCATCCTCATCAATGTCTATCTCGGCGAGGAGTGGAAATGGTGGCGCAACGGCGATATGAACCGCGACGGCGTTATCACCGTGACCGACATCACCGACCTCATCGACAAGTATCTGAACGACAACCAGCCAGCTGTGAAAGATTGAGCCGCCACCTCGACCGCACAGCGAAAATGTTCGCTTCTTTCATCCGCAAGACCAATCCACGGCCTTGCGGATGTTTTATACCCCTGTGCCATTTCAGCCGAATCCCATTCTGCCAGCAGTGAGAAAGCTTCCCCACGGCGGTGAGACTGAAGTCTGCCGCAGGTGGCAATGCAGCGGGACTGGGGCGGGAATGCAGTGCCAAAGATGTGGCAATGCAGTGCCACCGAAGCAGCAAAACTGTGTGTTTCCAGGCAGAAAGCAGCGGATTTTGGGCGCAAACGGCATTTTTTTTAGTTTTCATTGCAATCAGATAAAAGTTTTTTCGTAATTTTGTGCGCTTTTATGTGCTCTTCCCTCTCGATGAGGGAGAGTAGTTTTGTTTGCGATATATAATTAAATAATGTAATAATAACTCTAAAAACAAAATGGCAGCATTACAATCAATCAGAAACAGGGGTGTGCTCCTTGTTAGCGCCATCGCCGTGGCCCTCTTCCTCTTCGTTGTGGGAGATGCGCTGCGCGGAGGCGAAAGTTTTTTCAATCAGTCGAAAATGAATGTAGGTGAAGTAGATGGCGAGAAGGTGTCCATCCAGGACTATCAGCAGATGGTCGAGGACTTCACCACGTTCTATGAGATTCAGCAGAACAAGAGCGGTCTCACCGAAGACGAAAACAACCGCATCAAGGATGAGGCTTGGCAGACTTTCATCCAGAACCAACTCATCGGCAGCGAATGCAAGAAGCTGGGCCTGGCTGTGACGGACGAAGAGGTGTCGGAAGTCATCAAGAGCGGCTACAGCCAGATGTTGCAGGTGCCTGTGTTCATGAATCAGCAGACGGGCCGCTACGACTACGCTTCGGTGCAGACTTTCCTCACAGAATACAAGAAGGCTAAGGATGCAGGTCAGCAGTTGCCCGATGCCTACCAGAAGATTTACAAGTATTACATCTTCGCACAGAAGCAGATTCGCAACCAGCTGCTCGTGCAGAAGTATCAGTCGCTGCTTTCGGCCTGCTTCCTCTCCAACCCCGTTGAGGCCAAGGCCGCATTCGAGGGTCGTGCCAGCGAGAGCGACGTGCTGCTGGCTGCTGTGCCTTTCACTACTGTGGATGACAAGGCCGTAGAAGTGAGCGAGGCTGACATCAAGGCTAAGTATGACAAGGATAAGGAGCAGTATCGTCAGTATGTGGAAACTCGCGATGCCAAGATTCTGGACATCCAGGTGCAGCCCAGCACGGCTGACAAGGCTGCCGCAGAGAAGGATATGGACGAGGTGTATGGAAAGCTGGTCGAGGCTCAGACTGCCGAGGCTGCTGGCAATGTGGTTCGTCAGGCCACTTCCATCATGCCCTACACCAACATTCTGAAGACAAAGGATGCCTTCCCTCCACTGCTTTCTGCCCGCATCGACTCGCTGGCTGTAGGCACAACGACTAAGCCCGTGTTTGACGCAGCACAGAACGTGTACTACACGCTGAAGATGATTGACAAGGCTACGAAGCCCGACTCAGTGCTCTTCCGTCAGATTGGCGTGGTTGCCAAGAATGAAGCCGACGTGGAAAAGCGTGCCGACTCCATTATGACTGCTCTGGCCAGCGGTGCAAACTTCAAGGCCATTGCTAAGAAATATAACCAGGTGGGCGACTCCTCTTGGCTCTCATCCTCGCAGTACCAGAATGCTCAGCTCGACGGAGACAACGCGCTCTTCGTTACCACACTGTCCGACATGGCTGCCGGACAGACCAAGAAGCTGAAGCTGGACGGCGGCACCATCATCCTGCAGGTGCTGGAGACTCGCAACCCTGTGCAGAAGTACAACATGGCAGCCGTCGTGAAGGAACTGAAGTTCTCTGACGACACCTACAGTGCCGAGTACAACAAGTTCAGCTCTTTCATCGCAGCCAACCCGACATTGGAGCAGATTGAGGCCAACGCACAGAAGAACGGCTACGTGGTACGTCCGCTCAACGACCTGACCAGCAATGGCCACAACATTGCTGGTATCCGCAACACACGCGACGCTGTGAAGTGGCTCTTCGACGATGCAAAGGAAGGCCAGGTTTCTCAGCTCTACGAGTGCGGCAACAACGACCATCTGATGATTCTTGCCCTTACAGGCGTGAACAAGGAAGGCTATCGTGCCATCAGCAAAGTGAACGAAATCATCACCGAACAGGTGAAGGCCGAGAAGAAAGGCGAGAAGCTCATGGCCGACCTCAGCGGCGTGAATTCATGGGCTAAGGCCAAGGCTACGAAGGGTGCCATCTGCGACACACTGCGCCACATCAACTTCACGTCGCCATCGTTCATCGCTGCCACCAACGCCAGCGAACCTGTAGTGAGCGCACTGGCTTCGAAGACAGCCGCAGGTGCATTCGCCGGCCCCGTGAAGGGCAACAGCGGTGTCTATATGCTGCAGGTCATCAACAAGAGCAAGTCTGCCGAGAAGTTCGACGCCAAGCAGGAGCAGCAGAGCCTTGCCTCACAGAACTACCGCAGGGTGGCCAACTCTGTGATGCAGACCCTCTACCTCAACGCAAAGGTGAAAGATCAACGCTATAAGTTCTTCTAAACAGAACGAACTGAGCAAAAAGAATCATTTATCCGTAAAATCTAATGTGTTTAATGGGAAAGTGGACTTGCTTGTGAAAGCAGGTTCACTTTTTTTATAGCTACAATTTTGTTCTTTTAAAAAATATGCAGTACATTTGTGCACAAAATTCGCCCTTTTTCCCAAAAGAATGTCGGGCCCTTAAAATCATATTCCCATGCGCTGTCTAATTACATTCTGCTCTTTTCTCTTCACTGTGGCAACCTATGCCCAACCGTTGGCTACCTGGAACACACCAGGCAATCTGAACCCCATCATCCCAGGCTACTTTGCCGACCCCACCATCCGCAAGTTTGGCGACACATATTATATATATGCCACCACCGACGGCACGGGCAATGGCTATGGTCCCGCCCAGGTGTGGGTCAGCAAAGACTTTACCCACTGGAAGAACGTGGTCATGAACTGGCCCACAACCGAAGTGGTGTGGGCACCCGACGTGGTGCAGCAGCCCAACGGGAAATACCGCTACTACTATTGTGAGCCGTGCAACATCAACATTGGCGAGAGCGACAGTCCGCTGGGTCCATGGCACAACATTCTGGGCAAACCCGATGCCGTGATGGTGCCCGACCGCTACGTCCACAATGCCATAACACTCGACCCACAGCTCTTCCGCGACGACGACGGTTCGGAGTATCTCTACTTCACCACATGGGGCATATACAAGGGGTTCGGTTGTGGTGTGGCGCGGCTGAACAAGGAGTATCAGCCCGGACAAGCCGGGCTTTCCGGGGATTCTGGCGATGCCCGCCGCTGGAACGAGAACGCTCCCTTCCCCATTGCAGCCGATGAGTTTTTCAGCGAAAAGCGGCTGATTCCCAACACGGAACTGGTGGACATCTTCGAGGCTCCTTTCGTGTTCAAGCGCAATGGAATCTACTACTTCACCTACTCCAGCGGTTCGTGCCACGACGATACTTACCGCGTGCAATATGCCGTCTCGAAGGAAAGCCCCATGGGGCCGTTTGAATACAAGGGTTGCATCCTGAAGACCAATGCAGACGGTACCATCCACGGCCCAGGCCACCACTCCATGCTGGAAGTGGATGGCAACTACTACATTGTGTACCACCGCCACAATAATCCCCACTCCATCCACGGTTTCAACCGTCAGGTGTGCATCGACAAAGTGGAGTTCGATGCAGATGGCAACATCCTGCCCGTCGTGCCGACCCACACCGGCATTGCCCCCAGACTGCTCTGCAAGCAGAAGGGTCAGCCCGAAAACCTGGCCTACCGCTGTCAGGTGAAGGCTTCGTCCGTCTATTCCAATGACTTCAAGGCAGAGTTTGCCGTTGACGACAACAACGGAACCCTCTGGCGAGCCGCCCGCTGCAACGCCGAGAGCGACTCCGTATGGCTGGAGCTGAACCTCGGCAAGGTGCAGAAACTGAATCAGGTGTGGATTCAGTTTGAATACCCCACCTTCTTCTACCAGTACAAGGTGCTCACCTCTGCCGACGGAAAAAAGTGGACGCTGTATGCCGACAAGACCCGCAACACACAGGCGGGTTCGCCCATGATAGAAGAAGGCGAGGTGAAGGCACAATACATCCGCATCTACATCACCGACACGCAGAAGAACGGCCACATGCCCGCCATCTGGAATGTAAAGGTGTTCAACGCCACAAAGAAGAATAACCCCAAGCTCATGCTGCCCAACACCGACGGCATGGACTTGAAAGCCGTGGAGGAAGGCTATCCCAACCTGCACAAGAAGGACGTAAGCCGCGCCGAGCGCATTGTGTCGAGAGAGAAAGACCACACGATTATCGACATCAATGCCGACGACTACGCCACCAGCGGCAGAGCGAGCAGCATGTCGCGCATACTGAACCGCAAGGGCGGGTACTTCGACAGCGAAAACAAAGTTCGGATGGAGGTGAAAGCGGGCAAGAATGCCTTCTTCTTCAATGGGAAGACACAGTTCAAGTCCAGTTTCGACCTGCCCAACACATTTGTTTACAACGCTCCCTACACCATTGTGGCCTGGACACTGAACCCCATCGTCGGCACCCAGGAAACGGTGCTCAGCCTCAGTCCAGCCCGCAACGACCTGGCCACAACCGAGTTCCGCCAGGGCAGCGACCGAGCCACAGGACTCATCCAGCACAACGGCTCGTTTGAAAGCAGTGGTGCCACGAAAGCCATCACCGAGGGAGCTGGACAGTGGCAGCACTGGGTCATCACCTTCGATGGCTACATGGAACGAGTTTATCTCAATGGCAAACTGCTGCAAGAGAAGAACAACTTCATCATGGTTCGTCCGCAAGGTCCGCTCACACTGGGTGCCTCTGCCGACGGAAGCAACAAGTTCAGCGGCTACATCCATTCGCTGCAACTCCTCGACCGCAGTTTCTCTGCCGAAGAAGCATTGGCTGCCTTCCGCGAAAAGTCGGACACCGACAACAAGACAGTCTATGACAAGACTCCCGCAATTGTGACCGAAGACCTTTCGCCCGAACTCATCAGCGTAAAACTCGTTGACGACAAGGGAGAAACCATCGAGACGGGACTCTTGACCTTCCAGTTTGCCATCACATCGCAGTTCAGCAAGAAGGACACTGTGGGCCTGAAGTTCTCTGCCCCGTCCAACAACTCTGCCATCCTGCTCAGCACCGACGGCAAGAAGCAGCAGAAAGTGTTTGTTCACTTGAAAGACGACACCGGCACAGTGGACAAGGTGATTACCAAAACCCAGTTCATGAACCAGATTGCCTTCCAGCTCACCGAGCAGAAACAAGCAGAAAAGCTCTCGTTCACTACGGGCGAGCAGTTCAACGAAGACCCCGCCAGCAGTTCACACATCTTCAAGGAAACCACCAACGACTTCGTAATGCAGACCCGCATCTGTGGCATCGACGGAGAAGAACGCCACAACACTCCTGCCTATAATGAAGGCGGCATCATCATCTGTGGTGACGAACTCACCATCCAACTGGGCGTGTTCCCCGCCTACAACTGCGGCAATATGCTCACCGTGCTCAGTCGCCATGGCCGTCCACAGTACCCCAACGGCAAAGGCTGGCAATACGACCCCTACTTGCAGCTAGAGCGGCGCGGACAAGTCATCTATGCCCGCACCAGCAAAGACGGACGCTCATGGGAAGACATTGACGGCAGCCCCATCTATTGCCCACAGCTGGAAGGCAAAAAGGTGCGGCTCGGCCTTTACCAGACAACCTACACCGAGAACTCCAGCTGGGTGAAAGCCGACCAGTTCAAGATTTACACCGCAAAATAGCCCCAAAAACAATTGAAGATTGAAAATTGAAGATTGAAGATTGCCCAATTCCTCATGCGTCCACTCAAACTCTACAGAGCATCGGCTGGCAGCGGAAAAACCTTCACGCTGGCCGTTGAATACATCAAACTGCTCATCATCAACCAATGGGAATACAAACACATCTTGGCCGTGACCTTCACCAACAAGGCTACAGCCGAGATGAAGGAACGCATTCTCAGCACACTCTACGGACTGACCCACGGGCTGGAGAGTGCCAGTGGCTACATGAACGTCATCAAGGAAGCCGAAGAAATCAAGGCTCTCCACATTTCTGACGACGAAATACGCCGACGGGCAGGCATTGCACTGGGCAACCTGGCACACGACTACAGCCGATTCCACATCGAGACCATCGACTCCTTCTTCATCAGTGTCATCAAGGATTTAGCCCGTGAACTCGACCTCACGGCCAACCTGAATATCGACCTGAACGCCACCGACGTGCTCGACGAAGCTGTGGATAACATCATTGACAGTCTGCAAGAAGGCAGCGAAACCTTCCGCAACATCAAGGACTTTATTCAAGAGAAGATTGACGCAGAAAGCAACTGGAAGATTGACCAGGAAGTGAAAGACTTCGGACTGAACATCTTCAACGAGCACTATTTGGCCAAAAGCTACCTCATCGCCAGTAAGATACAGGACAGCCAGTTCATGGCCTCCTACCGCAAACAGCTCCGTGCAGCCAAGGCCGAAGTGCTGCGGCAGACAAAGGGTGCTGCTGAAGAGTTCCTGCACTTCTGCGAAGCCCATGGCTACACGGCGGAGAACTTCAAGCAAAAGGAACGAGGCGTGTGGGGATTCTTCAACAAACTGGCACAAGGCAAGGAACTGCCCGAACCCAACAGCTACGTGCTGAAATGCCTTGAAAGCAAAGAACAGTGGAGCAAGGATGCCACACTCTGCGAACTGGCCGAATCGGCCCTCATGCCCCTGTTGCAAAACCTCATCGCAGCCATGCCCAAGGCTCGGCAAACGCTTTCCACCGTGAGTGCCATCAGTCAGCACCTCAGCCATTTGCAGTTGCTCCACGCCATCAGTCAACAGGTAGAACAGCTGAACAACGATGCCAACCGATTTCTGCTGGCCAATTCTGCCCACTTCCTGCAGCGCATGATTGACAAGTCGAATGTGCCCTTCATCTACGAAAAGAGCGGAGCACGTTTCAACCACATCATGATTGACGAATTTCAAGATACCTCCGCCCTGCAATGGAGCAACTTCCTGCCGCTACTTTCCAACAGCCTCGATGCAGCCCAAAGCTGCCTCGTTGTGGGCGATGTGAAGCAGAGCATCTACCGCTTCCGCAACAGCGACTGGCAGATACTCAACACGCTGGGCGATGTGCCCGAACTGAGCGGCAAGATTGAGGAACATCACTTGGCATTCAATCGCCGCAGTCTGGGCAACATCATCCACTTCAACAACGCCTTCTTCCAGAACGCCACCAGTGCACTGAACGAAGACTACCGCCAGGCACACGACGGCCAGGACTCCACCCAGCTGCTCAAGGCATACAGCGATGTAGAGCAGCAGCAACTGGCCAGCAAGCAAGGCCAAGGCTATGTGCGCATCGAAATCCTGCAAAAAGAGGAGGATGAGGACCCACCCGACTACGAAGCCCTGACCCTCGACCGCCTTGTCAGCTATCTGCAAGAACTCACCGGGCAGGGAATTGCCCAGCGCGACATCACTATCCTGCTGCGCTACAACCGTCACATCCCCCTCATCAGCCGTCACATCGCCATCCATGCACCCAGCATCCACCTCGTGTCCGACGAAGCCTTCCAGCTGAAAGCCTCGGCCACAGTGAATGCCATCATTCTGGCACTGAAGTACCTCGTCAATGCGGACGATAAATACACGCTGGCACAGCTGGCCGACATCTGCCTCTCGCTCCAGTCGCCCACCGCTGCCCCGAAGCTCAGCGACCTGCTGCTGACCGACACGGCACAGCTCGAAGCCCTCCTGCCCCCAGCCTACATCGAGGGGAAACACACGCTGGTCTTTGAACCCCTGAAGGAACTCATCGAGAAGATTTATGTCATCTTCCAGCTCGACAGGATTCACGGCCAGGACGCATACCTCTTCTACTTCCACGACCAAATTGCCGCCTTCACCGAAGACATGAAGGCAGACCCCGTCAGCTTCCTCAACTATTGGGACGAAACGCTCTCCGTGAAGACCATCCCCGGCAGCGTGGACGACGGCGTGCGCATCATGTCCATCCACAAGTCAAAGGGACTGGAGTTTCACACCGTCATCATCCCATTCTGCGACTGGACCACACTGGGCAAACCCTCAGAACTGCTCTGGTGCACACCTACCGAAACTCCCTACGACCAACTGAAACTCATCCCCGTAGGCTTCAACAAGACCACACAAGAGAGCATCTTCGCAGCCGACTATGAAAACGAAGTGCTGCTGAACAACGTTGACAACCTCAACCTGCTATATGTAGCCTTCACACGTGCCGTCAACAACCTGCTCATCATTACCCAAAGCTGCGAATCGGCTGGGAAGAAAAGTGACAGCACAGGCACTGTGAAGGACATTCGCAGGCTCATAGCCCGTTCCCTGCCCGACTTCATGGCCAGCCCAGAAGCCGATGGCACGGGCACACTGGAGTATGGCACACTTGTCACCACACACGAGGAAAAACTGACGACCGATGACAACGTGCTCACACAGCCCTACCAGAAAGAATACATCCAGTTCCAGACCAGCGACACACTGCCCCAATTCCGCCAGTCCAACAAGTCGAAAGACTTCATCGCTCAGTTTTCCGACAGCCCCACAACTCCCACTACCTACATCGACCGTGGCCTACTCTACCACGCCATCTTTCAAGAAATCAACACACTCCAAGACATTGACCGTGTCATTGACAAGATGAACATGGAGGGCCACTTCCACAGCCTTGCCGAACAGCAGGAAGTCAGCCAGCACGTCCATGCCGCCCTGAGCGACACCTTTGCCGCCCGCTGGTTCACAGACCAGTGGCAGGTGGTCAACGAGCGTGCCATCCTCACGCCCACTGCTACGGGCCAATGGCAGGAATACCGTGCCGACCGCGTTATCATGTCCCCCACCGAAACCATCGTCATCGACTACAAGACTGGACACCCACGTCCCGAACACAAGGAACAGGTGCGCACCTACATGAACCTACTCCAGCAGATGGGCTACCCCAACGTGAAAGGCTACGTGTGGTACATCATGAGCGGAAAGACCTATTCAGTCGAAATGAGGAATTAGGAATGAGAAATTAGAAATGAGGAACCTTAAGCTCGGTGTAGCCAATTGATACTCAAATTGTGAATTGTCAATTGTGAATTGTCAAATTGTAAATTGTCCAATTGTGAATGGAAAAAATAATTCTCGGCGTTGACCCAGGCACCAACGTAATGGGTTACGGCATCCTGCGCGTCGTTGGCAACAAAGCCGAACTGATGACCATGGGTGTCATCGAACTTCACAAATACGAAAGCCACTACCTGCGGCTTGGCAAAATCTTCGAGCGCATCACCGGCATCATCGACTCGTTCCACCCCGACGAAATGGCCATCGAAGCCCCCTTCTTCGGCAAGAACGTGCAGAGTATGCTCAAGCTGGGCCGTGCCCAAGGTGTAGCCATCACAGCCGCCATCATGCGCGACATCCCCATCACCGAATACGAACCCCGCAAAATCAAGGTAGCCATCACCGGCAACGGTGCAGCCGCCAAAGAACAAGTAGCCGGAATGCTCCAGCGCATCCTCCACATCCCCGCAGAAGAAATGCAAGTGCAGTTCGATGCCACCGACGCCCTCGGCGCAGCCTACTGCCACTTCGTCCAGATGGGCAAACCCCAAGTGGATAAACACTACGGCAGCTGGAAAGACTTCATTGCCAAAAATGCCGACAAGGTGCATCAATGAAGAATGAGGAATTAGGAATGTGGAATTAGGAATGATTACTGTGCCTTTTCAGTATCAAATCCTAATTCCTCATTCCTCATTCCTAATTCTTGTCAAATTGTCAAATTCAATATCTGCTTTACATATTCCTCTTTTACACACCCCACGTCGTAATGACCTTCCTTGAACCAACTGCCGATGATGGCTCCGTCGGCCACGCGAAAGGTTTCCTGAACGGTTTCAAGAGTGACACCAGCTCCCACAATAATAGGGAAATCGTTCAGCACAGAGCGAAATTCCGCCACTTTGCCGAAGGGGGTCGGTATGCCGGTGCCATCGCCTGTACATACAATAGCATCGCATCGACTGGTACCAAGTCTCAAGTCTTCATCCAGGGTGCGCCCCGAAAGTACGGGCTGATATTTGAACCGCACACCACCCAGAAGAACTGCGTCCGACTCCTGCCTAAGCTGGGAGAGACTCTCGGCGTATGCTGCATCTTCTTTGGGTCTAAGATGGCCACATACCGAGTCTATTTGTATGAACGAAGCCTTGTACTTTTTAGCCAAGTGGAATGCCTTCTGGTAGTTGCCCAGTATATTCACACCGTAGATAGCATCGGGGTGCTCCCTTTGCATCCAGGCCAAAACCGTCTCGCAGTCATTCGTGTCGCCGAAGTAATTCTCTATCAGTGGACAGACACCATGCTTCAGGTAAATCTCAATCTCTTCCTTGGCCAGTTCCAATGCAGAAAGGCTGCACGTAGAATTGGTGTGAATCATGCCAATCAGGGGTTTCCTGCCAGCAAATAAAGTTTCAAATTTCATCATATACAATTGACAATTGAACAATGTTACAGACATTCTTCATGCTATAACATAAGATTTTGGGCACAAAGATAAGGATTTTTTGACTTCACAGCAAAAAAGTTATAAATTAAGAGTTATAAGTTAAAATGCCATGCAGGATATTGGCATTTTCTTCCTAACTTTGCACCGTTTCTAAACAGAAAGAAAGGTAACAAGGCAAAGCAATGAAACAGATTAAACCCTGGCTGTTCGCAGCCATCCTCATCATTTGCGCTACAGCGGCAGCCGTGATTGTCTGTCGCCATTCAGACACCCAGAACAACAACGCTGCTGACAGCGACAACAAGATAGTGACAATAGCCATCGCTTGGCGGGCTGACACGACAAGCGAGTTCTGCACCAACATGGTGGAAACACTCAAAGAGGCTGGTGCCAACGTGGTCATCCTGCCGCAGGTAAAAGCCCCATACGTGGAATACAACGGAGCCAACGTCTCTGCCACCTGTCTTGATGCAGAAGGAATAGGCTACCTCTCCGCCCGCTGTGCACAGCAGACACGCAGCACCACCCATCGGGGGACCAACGTGCAGGAAGCACTGCGCGGCGTGGACGGTGTCATCTTCACGGGGGGCGAGGACATCAGCCCCACCCTGCTGGCCACGCCACAAGACTGGCACCACATAGAGGCCGAGATAGACTACAACGCCGCCCGCGACGTGTCGGACTACCTGACCATGACCTACTGCCTGGACAACGACATCCCCCTGATGGGCTTCTGCCGTGGAGCACAGATGCTGGGCGTAGTGTCGGGAGCCACGATGATACAAGACATCCCCACCTGGTTTGCCCAGCAAAGTCTCCCCTACCACGACGAGCATCGCCGCGAGAAGGCTGCGGGCGAAACCTACCGCGACTACGCCGCCCACGCAGTCACACTGGCAAATGGCTCGTTGTTGGCCCGCTACTTCAGCACCACTGCGCTCACGGGTTGCCCCTCATGGCACCACCAAGCCCTGCTCAGCACCGAGGGCACTCCCCTGCGCGTCACGGGCACCACAACCGTGTCGGGCATCAGCATGGTGGAAGGCATTGAGCGCACAGACAAACGCTGCGCACTGGGCGTGCAGTTTCATCCCGAAGCAGCCATCGCAAAACACATCGGGAAAGCCGTCAACAATGCGAATGCCTCGCAATTCATGCCTTACGACACAGCTATCCACCTGTTCCGCGCCTTCATCGAAGAGTGCAAGAAATGAAACCGGCAAGCACTTAAGATGGGTTTCATAGGGACAACATCCAGCTGTCCTGTGTCCGCAGTTGGGTGAGAAAGTTCTCCTCGCTTGGCGGGAGAGTTCTCTGGATGCAGCGCGGCAGTTCTGTGGTTGCAGTCCCGCTACATTGCCGCCGCACCGGGAGAACTGTGTGGCGGCTGTAGCAGTGGGTTCCCACCGCAGTGGCACAGCATTGGGACAGCACGGGAAATGAGGTCGCACGGAAAGAAGAATGGCACGAGTTTCGCAGAAACCAAAGTTCACCAAGAGTTTTACAAGGCTCCTGAAGGCGGAGGCGTGTTTTTTTGTCTGGACTCCTCAAAAAAGAGGGCTATGTGTAATGGGGTTCGGAAATATTTTGTATCTTTGCCGCTGATTCTTGTTTTTTATACAATTAAATTACAATTTGAGTAACCAATTTACGAAATACGAATTAAAACATAATCGCGAATGTCCGCAAAAGTCCCCCAAGATTTTTGCGGACATTTATTTAATTGTGTGGCAAAGTTCTGTGTGTTTCAGAAATTCTTTGTAACTTTGCAGCAATTTTGTAAATACGAATTACGATTTTTTTTCATGGGCATGGATATTTCAGTTATAGTTCCGCTGTATAATGAGGATGAGTCGTTGCAGGAGCTTCATGCGTGGATTAAGCGCGTGATGGACAATAACGGGTTCAGCTATGAGGTTATCTTCGTGAACGACGGTAGCACGGACCGCTCGTGGGAGGTGATTGAGGAGCTGGCGGGTGTGTACCCAGAGGTGCACGGCATCAAGTTCCGACGCAATTACGGCAAGAGTCCTGCGCTCTTCTGCGGCTTTGAGCGGGCTGCGGGCGATGTGGTCATCACGATGGATGCTGACTTGCAGGACAGTCCTGACGAGATTCCTGAGCTTTACCGCATGATTGTGGAGGAGGGCTACGACCTGGTGAGCGGCTACAAGATGAACCGCAAGCAGGGTGACCCACTGTCGAAGACGATTCCGACGAAGCTGTTCAACGCGACGGCTCGCTGGGTGAGTGGCATCAAGAATCTGCATGACTTCAACTGCGGACTGAAGGCTTACAGGAATGAGGTGGTGAAGAACATCGAAGTGTATGGCGAAATGCACCGCTACATTCCCTATCTGGCCAAGAACGCAGGGTTCACAAGGATTGGCGAGAAGCCTGTGCACCACCAGGCGCGTCAGCACGGTGTGAGCAAATTCATGGGCTGGAACCGTTTTGTCAACGGCTATCTGGATTTGCTGAGCCTGTGGTTCATCGACAGCTTCGGACTGAAGCCTATGCACATCTTCGGCTTTGTGGGCACGCTCATCTTCATGGCGGGTTTCGTGGCCATCCTGTGTGTGGGCGGATTCAAGCTGTGGGCGTTGCAGAATGGCGAGCCGCGTGCACTGGTGACGGACACTCCTTATTTCTACATTGCGCTGACAATGATGATTCTGGGTACGCAGCTGTTTGTGGCTGGTTTCCTGGGCGACATGATTAGCCGCAATTCGCAGGAGCGGAATAAGTATCAGGTAGCGAAGACAATTTGACAATTGGACAATTTAGAATTTGACAATTTAGAATTAACAATTCACAATTCACAATTTGAGTATCAAATCCTCATTCCTCATTCCTCATTCCTCATTCCTCATTGCCCTCGTCGGGCTGCTGGTGGGGTGTAGCACGGTGACGTGTCCGATGGACACGGTGGTGACGTGCAACTATACGTTCTACAACACGAGCGGCGTGGCGGCTGCGCTGAACGATACGCTGACGGTGAGCGTGAAGAAGACGGCTTACTATTATTCGTACCATAAGGATGGGTATAGAGATACGACACTGACGCAGTCGGTGAAGGCTTTCGTTGACAATGGATATACGGAGACCGTCACCCCTTATCGCAAGGACACGGCTCTGGTGAACAGGCTCGTGGGGGGAGAGAAGATGTCGGTGCCCATGAGCTATTATAACAGGGTCGATACGCTGGTGCTGCGCTACGGTCTCATCTTGCTGCCCGACACCATCTTTGTTTCGCACGACAGCTATACGCATGTGGAGACTCCCGAATGTGGGTCGTACAGGTTCCACACCATCACGGATGTACGCAGCACACAGCGTGGCATTGACCACATAGAAGTGACTAACCCCATCGTAAACTATAAAGGCGAAGAGAATGTCAAGATATATTTTAATAGTTTTGCTGAGTAGCTGGTGGCTCTGTCTGCCGAGCCTTTCGGCACAGGTGGCCGTGAACGATTCTGTGCTGGAGGTGCAGGACTCCATCGCTGACAGTCGCCTGAAGCCAACGACTGACTCGGTGGCGACGAAGGGGGAGGAAAAGTTTTCGAAATGGATTCCCGATGCGGACGAACAGCAGAAGAAGCTCCCGCTGTTTCAGGGCTTTACCCTGTCGGCTGATGTCTTCGGACTGGGCATGTATCTGTTTGGCGACTATGGCACGATTGAGGCAGCCCTGCGCCTGAGCCTGAAGAACAAGTTTCTGCCCATTGCTGAGCTGGGCTATGGCCTGTGTGACCGCACTGACTATAACTCGAAGATTCACTACAAGGTGAATGCGCCGTTTATCCGTCTGGGTATGGACTACAATTTGCTGAAGAACAAGTGGCAAGACAATCGTCTGTTTGTAGGACTGCGCTATGGTTTCTCCACCTATAAGTATGACATGAACGGTCCCGACCTGGTTGACCCTGTGTTTGGAGGCAGTGCGCCTTTCGACTTTTCGGGTACCACATCGACCAGTCACTGGATGGAGATTGTGCTGGGTTGCCAAGTGAAGGTGTATAAGAATTTCCACATGGGCTGGAGTGTCCGCCTGAAGTATCACCTGCACAGCTCGAAGAACGAAAACTCGAAGGCGTACTATATTCCTGGCTATGGCACAACAGGAAACAGCAATACTTGGGCAGGAACATATAACCTCATTTTCGATCTGAACTGGGGAAAGAAGAAAGGAAAGAACAATGAAAAAAATTGAGTATTCATACGAACAACACAAGTTGAAGTGGTGGCACGCGCTGCTGTTGCTGCTGCTCATGGTCGGAACCTTCCTGATTGTGCAGGAACGGTGGAACACAGCGGCGGCATGGCCGCAAGGCGAGATTCAGCGTGAGGAAGGCATGGTGTTTGGCACATTCTACCACATTACCTATCGGTCCACAGGCAGTATGGAAGACAGCATCAAGGCAGTGCTGCAGCAGGTGGACAGGTCGCTTTCGCCCTTCAACAAGGAATCGACCATCACGGCCATCAACGAGAACACCAGCACTAAGGTTGACCCCATGCTGGCAGAGGTGTTCTTGCTGGCTTGCAACATTTCCACACAGACCGACGGTGCGTTTGACATCACGGTGGCTCCGCTGGTCAATCTGTGGGGCTTTGGTTTCAAGAACATGGACAATGTTTCGCCCCAGAAGGTGGACAGTCTGCGCAAGTATGTCGGCATTGAAAAGGTGAAGCTCAACGGGGGGAGGCTCACGAAGACAAGCTCCGAGGTGATGCTCGATTGCAGTGCCATCGCCAAGGGCTATGGCGTGGACGCTGTGGGCAAGATGCTTGAGCGCAACGGCATACAGTCCTACATGGTAGAGATTGGCGGCGAAGTGCGACTGCGGGGTTGCAACCCACAAGGAAAGGACTGGAGCGTGGGTATCAGCAAACCCGAAGAAGGCGGAGGGGGCGGCATGGAGCAAGTCATCCACACCACCAATATGTCTATGGCCACATCGGGCAACTACCGCAACTTCTACGTGAAGGACGGCAAGAAGTATGCACACACCATCGACCCCCGCACGGGCTACCCTGTACAGCACAGCATTCTGTCTTCGACGGTGCTGGCCGAAGACTGCGCCACGGCTGATGCATACGCCACTTCGTTCATGGTGCTGGGGCTTGACAGTGCAAAGGCTGTGCTCAAGAAGCATCCCGAACTGCAGGCGTTTTTCATCTACAGCACGAAGGACGGAGGAACCGACGAATGGTGTTCGCCTGGACTGGAAAAACTCTTAACCAAGTGATTCATGGAAAATTCGATGTATCGCAGACTGCTCATGTTGCCAATCTTCAACGGATTGACAACAGGCGAGCTGACCCAAATCATAGCGCAGATACATCTGGATTTCAGCCAACACAGTGACGGCGAAACCATCGTGTCGCAAGACGACCGCTGCGACCGACTCATCTATGTGCTCAGCGGACAAGTGGAGTGTGAATACAGAGACCCTGAAAACCGATTCACGCTGTCGGAACTGATGGGGCAGCCATTCCTGCTGGAGCCGAGCAAGCTGTACGGAATGTCGCAACGCTACGACCATTCGTACACAACCCTGGAGCCTGTGGACACGGTGACCATCAGCAAGCGCGACTTCAATAACGTCATGCTGAACTACAGCATTGTGAAGACAAACATTCTCAATATGCTCTGCGCACGCATTCAGCATCTCACCAAATTGACACGCGAGGCTGAGCCTGGCACGGTGCAGAAAAAACTCGTCCAGTTCCTGCGTCGGCACGTCTATACACCCAAGGGGCAGAAGACGCTGTACATCAACATGGAGACATTGGCCATGCTGATACAGGAGACAAGGCTGAACGTGTCCTTTGCCCTGCGCAACCTCAACCAACAAGGGCTTATTGACCAGCCACGCCGAGGACAGATTTTGATTCCCGACATGCAAACTTTGATAATTCATAATGCATAATTAACAATTCACAATTCACAATTTGAGTTTCAATTCCTCATTCCTAATTCCTCATTCCTAATTCCTCATTCCTAATTCCTCATTCCTCATTCCTAATTCCTCATTCCTAATTCCTCATTCCTAATTCCTAATTCCTCATTCCTAATTCCTCATTCCTCATTGCATGAATATTTTTAAGACAACATACACGACTCCACACGGCACAGTTCCTTTCGACCGCATCACGTTGGCAGATTTCAAGCCAGCCATCTTGCAGGGCATTGAAGAAGAAGATGCCGAGGTGGATGCCATTGTGAACAACCCTAAGTTCCCCACATTCCAGAACACGGTAGAGGCACTGGAAAATACGGGCGAAACGCTGCGAAAGGTGACCGACGTGTTCTACAATCTGCTCAGTGCCGAAACCAGCGACGAACTGGACGCTTTGGCACAGGAACTTTCTCCTGCCCTCACCGAGCACAGCAATAACATTTCGCTGAACAAGAAACTGTTTCAGCGCATCAAGACAGTGTATGAAGAACAGGCAGCAAAAGGATTCAGCGAACTGGACAAAGAGCAGCAACGCCTCCTGGAACTTACTTATAAGGGATTTGTGCGCAGCGGTGCCAACCTGAACGATGAAGACCAGCAAAGACTGCGTGCCATCACCGAGGAACTGAATTTGCTCACGTTACAATTTTCACAGAACACGCTGAAAGATACCAACGACTACACGCTGCATCTGACTGAGGCTGAAGACCTGAAAGGATTGCCACCAAGCAGCATCGAAATGGCTCGCCAGGAGGCCAAGGACCGAAGTCTGGACGGATGGGTGTTTACCCTGCAAGCCCCCAGCTACGGTCCCTTCATGCAGTACTGCGACAACCAGGAACTGCGCAGGCAGATGTACATGGCACGCAACACACTCTGCACACACGACAATGCATACAACAATCTGGAGATTTGCAAAAGGCTCATCAACCTGCGGCTTAGCTATGCACAGCTGTTGGGCTACCACACGTATGCTGACTATGTGCTGGAAAAACGCATGGCAGAAACTCCGCAGAAAGTCTATCGGCTGCTGAACCAGCTGACAGATGCCTACAAGCCTGTAGCCCTAAACGAAATGGAGGAACTCCGCCATTTCAATCAGGGAGATTTCTCACCTTGGGATTTTGCCTATCTGTCGAACAAGCTGCAACAGCAGAAACACAACCTGAACAGCGAAATGCTGCGCCCCTATTTTGAACTGTCGAAGGTAAAGGAAGGTGTGTTTGGCCTGGCAACCCGTCTCTATGGCATTACGTTCAAGCGGAATGCCGACATCCCTGTTTACCACAAAGACGTGGAAGCCTACGAGGTGTTCGACAAGGACGGCAGTTTTCTGGCTGTGTTCTACTGCGACTTCTTCCCACGTGCATCCAAGAAAAGCGGGGCATGGATGACCAGTTTCTGCGAACAATGGATTGACTCGGACGGCACCAACCATCGTCCACACGTTTCCATTGTGACCAACTTCACAAAACCCACCGAAGAGAAGCCGTCGTTGCTCACGCTGGGAGAGGTGGAAACTTTCCTCCACGAATTTGGCCACTCGCTCCACGGCATGTTTGCCAATACCCGATACAGAAGTCTGAGCGGAACCAATGTGCTGTGGGACTTTGTGGAATTGCCCTCACAGTTCATGGAGAACTACAGCACTGAGAAAGATTTTCTCAACACCTTTGCCCGTCACTACGAAACGGGCGAACCCATGCCCGGCGAACTGATTCAGCGCGCCCAGAATGCACGCAACTTCAATGTTGCCTATGCCTGTATGCGCCAAGTCAGTTTCGGACTGCTCGACATGGCTTACTATACACTTACGACCCCATTCAGCGGCGACCTGAAAGCCTTTGAAAAGAAAGCTTGGCAAACTGCCATGGTGATGCCGCAACTGTCCGGAACCTGCATGACGGTGCAGTTCAGCCACATCATGGCTGGGGGATACTCGGCTGGCTACTACAGCTACAAATGGGCAGAAGTGCTGGATGCCGATGCCTTCGGAAAATTCAAGGAAGACGGTATATTCAACCAGGCCACGGCACAGAGTTTTCGCGACAACATCCTTTCAAGGGGAAACACCGAGCACCCCATGACACTCTACAGACGTTTTCGCGGAAAAGAGCCCAGCATCGAAGCCCTGCTCATCAGAAACGGCATTCAGTAACTCTTATATATAATAAGGTATGAAAACAATCAGAATTTTCGCCCTCATGCTAATGACCGTGGCCACCTGTGCCGTTTGTATCACTTCTTGCAAAAGGGAAGATGACCTCAGCGAAATCTTTGAAGGCAAAACCTGGTACATCACCAGCGCATATATACAGGGCAGACCACTGGGAGGAAACGACCTCAAGACATTTTACGCCTCGGAAACAGCTTTCCTTATCAGCTTTGGCAAAGAAACTTTCACGGGCACACTGAGTGATGGCAACACTTTCAGCGGAACATGGGAGGCCAACGGCAAGACGCAACAATTTCATCTGAACATTCAGAATGAAGCCATGCCTTCCGCCACACTCGACCGCTTCATCTACAACACACTGAAGAGAGCTGTACGCTATGAAGGCGATGCAAACATCCTGAAACTCTATGAGGACGATGCAAATTTCATCTCACTCAGCAGCAAACGAAGTCCCGAAAGCGTAATATAGAAGACACATGAACACTGCAGAACAGAAACAGCATTTGCTCGACCAGCGATATATCCGCATGGCACGCATCTGGGCAGAAAACTCCTACTGCCAACGTCGCAAAGTAGGTGCGCTTGTCGTCAAAGAAAAGATGATTATCTCTGACGGTTACAACGGTACGCCTTCTGGATTTGAAAACGTGTGTGAAGACGAAAACAACGTGACGAGACCCTACGTGCTCCATGCAGAAGCCAACGCCATCACCAAACTGGCACGCAGCAGCAACTCCAGCGACGGAGCCACCATGTACATCACAGCTTCGCCCTGCATCGAATGTGCAAAACTCATCATACAAGCAGGCATCAAGCGAGTGGTCTATGGGGAAAACTACCGACTCGACGACGGCATCAAACTCCTGCAACGTGCAAACATCGAAACCATCTACATTGACTTGAACAACATACAATAAAAAAACAATGAGCATCAACAAGAACAACCCCTTCGTGCCCATCATCATTGCTGTCAGCCTGGTGATTGGCATCATCATCGGCACATTCTTTGCCAACCGTTTCTCTGGCAACAGACTGAACATCATAAATTCATCGTCCAACAAACTGAACGACTTGCTCCACATCATCGATGACCAATATGTTGACACCGTCAACATTGCCAATGTTGTGGAAGATGCCATGCCCAAAATTCTGGAGGAACTCGACCCCCACTCCACTTACATCTCTGCACAGGACGCACAGACTGCCAACGATGACCTGAAAGGCAGCTTCAGCGGTGTGGGCGTGCAGTTCACCATTCGTAACGACACCGTCCGCATCAACGGAGTCATCAAGGGCGGTCCCTCAGAGCAAGTAGGACTGCTGGCTGGCGACAAAATCATTGCCATCGACGGAAAGCCCTTCGTGGGTAAAGTCGTGACCAACGAGGAAACCATGCACCGACTGAAAGGAGAGTATGGCACAAAAGTCACCATCACCGTTGTACGGCACGGACAGAAAAAGCCGCTCAAGTTCACCGTCGTCCGTGGCGACATTCCCGTCAAGAGCATCGAGGCAGCCTACATGCTCACCAAGGAGCTGGGCTATATCAAGGTCAAGAACTTTGGCGAAACCACCTATGCCGAACTGCTCACAGCCCTTGCCCAACTCGAAGAAGAAGGCTTCCACGGCCTGGTCATCGACCTTCGCGGCAACGGTGGCGGCTATCTGCAAAGTGCCATCCAGATGGTGAACGAGTTTTTGCCCGAAGACCGCCTCATTGTCTATACCGAAGGACGCAAGTCTAAACGCGAAGAGTACAAGAGCGACGGACGCGGTTCCTACCAGGACATCCCTATCATCGTGCTGACCGACGAAATTACGGCCAGTGCATCCGAAATCTTCTCTGGAGCCATACAGGACAACGACCGAGGCATCATCGTAGGTCGGCGTTCCTTTGGCAAGGGACTTGTACAGCAACCCGTGGACTTCAGCGACGGCAGCATGATTCGCCTCACCATTGCCCGCTACTACACCCCTTCGGGACGCTGCATCCAGAAACCTTACCAGAAAGGACAGAAACGGGAAGAATACGAAATGGACATCATGACACGTTACCAGCACGGAGAGTTCTTCAATGAAGACAGCATCCGGCAGACAGGCGAAGCCTATTACACCAGCATTGGGCGAGAAGTCTATGGCGGTGGCGGCATCATGCCCGACTATTTTGTTGCCGAAGACACCACCCTCTTCACTTCTTACTTTACTGAGGCCGTCAACAGCGGACTCATTTCGCAGTTCTGCTTTGAATACGTTGACAACCACCGCTCCGAACTGCAAAAGTATGACACGCCCGACGAACTCCTTCAGTTCATCAAGCGTCAAGGACTCATTGACCAGTTTGTCCGCTTTGCCGACAACCACGAGCTGCGTCGCCGCAACAACATGATACTGCGGTCAAAGCCCCTCTTCGAGCGAAACATCTACGCCAACATCATCTACACCATCTTCGACATTGGCGAATACACCGAATACATCAACCGCTCGGATGCCACGGTGCTCAAGGCCGTAGAACTTTTCAAGAAGAAGTTGACCACTCCAAAACTGGAAGAACAGAAAACCAAAAAGAAAGTCAAAACCAAGGCGTAGAGCCGTGGCTTAGCTTCTCCCCCCTTTTTCTGTATATCAACAAAGAGAGAAAAATTCTTACATTTGAGCAAAAAAATTGTAAACTCCACTTTGCAAATTGCAATAAAAAGCGTACCTTTGCAGCCAAATCAATGTTTTTATCAAAAAAAACAGACGATTTTGTCCGTATTTTAGCAATTTATCATCAACAAATCGAAACATTTTATGGATTCTTTCTTTCGCACCCATTCATATTTAGTCACCCATAATGGCAACCCCATCCGACGTGACCTGATGGATGAAATCAACTGGAACGACAGGCTGATAGGAATAAAAGGAGCAAGAGGTGTAGGCAAAACCACCTTCTTGCTGCAATACGCCAAAGAAAGATTTTCGCCTGACGACCGCACTTGCCTCTACATCAACACCAATAATTTCTACGTGCAGAACGTAGGCATCACCGAGTTTGCCACCGAGTTCTACAACAACGGTGGAAAAGTGCTGCTCATTGACCAAGTGTACAAGCAACCCGGCTGGAGTACACAGCTACGTGAGTGTTATGACAAATTGCCTGGACTGAAAATCGTCTTCACCGGGTCGCCCGTCATGCGACTGAAGGAAGAGAACCCCGAACTCAACGGCATCGTGAAGTCATACAATCTGCGCGGCTTCTCGTTCAGGGAATACCTGCAAGTGATGACAGGCATCAACCTACCCAAATACACACTGGAAGACATCATCAGCAATCACACCCAGATAGCAAACGACATCATGACGAAGGTAAATCCCAAGGACCACCTGCAGAATTACCTTCACCACGGCTACTACCCCTTCTTCCTCAGTCAAGGATGCTATTCAGAGAAACTGCTGAACACCATGAACATGATGATTGAGGTGGACATCCTGCTGGTCAAACAGATTGAGCTGAAGTACCTGGCCAAGATTAAGCAGCTGTTCTACCTGCTCACCACCAGCGGCAGCATCGTGCCCAACGTGAGCCAGCTCAGTGTGGAACTGGAGATGAGCCGTGCCACCGTCATGCGCTACATCAAATACCTGATGGAAGCCCGACTGGTCAACATGGTCTATGCCAAGGGCGACCAGTACCCCAAGAAGCCCGCACGTGTGTTGCTCCACAACACCAACCTGATGTACAGCTTCTATCCGCGCACATTCGACAGCCAAGACGTGCAGGAAACATTCTTCTGCAACTCCCTCTGGAAAGACCACGAAGTCTATAAACACGGACAACAAGCCTGCTCATTCAACATTGACGGACAATACGAATTCAAGATTGTGGAGCACTCCACCAAACTGAAGAGCAAATCGAAGACACTCTTTGCCGTGAACCACTGCGAAGTGGGCCAGGGCAACCAGATTCCGCTTTGGCTCTTCGGATTCTTGTATTAAGCCACCAACACTCTTTCACCTTCATCCCCCAGCACACAAACATGACGCAGCTATCGCAGACAGACCATGCCGCCCAAATGGAAAGCATGAAGGCATTTGACGAACAAATGCCCTGTGTCGGCATCTTCTGGTACGACATGGCTGAGGAGGTCTTCTTTGGTGTGCAAAAGATGGAACTGACACCCCGAATGGTGGAAGAAGCAGCAGAAAACGGAGTCCCCTTCATCAACTACCCCCACCTACACCGACAGGTATGGGCAAAGGAATATTTCCGTGCACAGGCTAAACACGAAGCAACAAAATTCAAGGGAGATTACACACAGATTCCTCGCGGACGGGTGGCATGGAACATCGACAAATTCATTGTCCTGGTCGGCCACTGGGCAGAACCTGTTCTGGAAAAACTGACTACCCTCATCGAACAAGAGTTCTCACTGCCCTACTTCGAGTTCGTCTATGATGAACACTGGGACTTAGGTCACGGCTGGTCGGGCGACATGAAATAGAAAAAACGACACTTCAACATACATTCTTTTCAATACATTTTATCTATTAACACACAAAATGAGTAAAGAAAAAAAGTTTATCACGTGTGATGGTAACACCGCTGCAGCCCATGTAGCCTACATGTTCTCAGAGGTAGCAGCCATCTACCCCATCACTCCATCGTCTCCAATGGCCGAGCACGTGGACGAATGGGCTGTTCAGGGTCGCAAGAACCTTTTCGGCGACACTGTTCTCGTACAGGAAATGCAGTCTGAGGCTGGTGCAGCAGGTGCTGTTCACGGCTCACTCCAGGCTGGTGCACTCACTACCACATTCACAGCATCACAAGGTCTGCTGCTGATGATTCCCAACATGTACAAGATTGCAGGCGAACTCCTGCCCTCTGTCTTCCATGTTTCAGCCCGTACCGTTGCCAGCCACTCACTCTGTATCTTCGGCGACCACGGCGACGTGATGGCTTGCCGCCAGACAGGTTTCGCCATGCTCTGCGAAGGCTCTGTGCAGGAAGTCATGGACCTCAGTGCCGTTGCTCACCTGGCAGCACTGGAGACCCGCGTGCCGTTCATCAACTTCTTCGACGGCTTCCGCACCTCTCACGAGTACCACAAGATTGAGGAGATGGACATGGAAGACATCCGTCCGCTCGTCCCCATGGACAAGGTGGCCGAGTTCCGTGCACGCGCCCTCTCGCCCGAACACCCCGAAGCAAAGGGCATGGCCGAAAACCCGGAGACATTCTTCGCACACCGCGAATCTTGCAACCCCTTCTACGAAGAGGTTCCTGCCGCAGTGGAGAAGTACATGGAAGCCATCTCCAAGATTACAGGCCGTGAGTACAAGCCATTCACATACTACGGTGCAAAGGATGCAACCGACGTCATCATCCTCATGGGCTCGGCCACAGAAGCAGCTCGCGAGGCCATCGACTATGCCAACGCCAACGGCAAGAAGTACGGCATGGTCAGCGTACACCTCTACCGCCCATTCTCAGTAGAACGTCTGCTCGCAGCCGTGCCAAAGACCGTGAAGCGCATCGCCGTGCTCGACCGCACCAAGGAACCAGGAGCCAGCGGCGAACCCCTCTTCCTCGACGTGAAGGATGCTTTCTACGGTCAGGAGAACGCCCCGCTCATCATCGGCGGTCGCTACGGCCTCGGTTCTGCCGACGTCACCCCCACCATGATTCTCTCCGTATATAAGAATCTGGAACTCCCCCAGCCCAAAGACCACTTCACGCTGGGCATCGTCGATGACGTTACCTTCCGCTCACTGCCACTCGACGAAGAAATGGCACTCGGCGGCGAAGGCATCTTCGAGGCCAAGTTCTTCGGCCTCGGTGCCGACGGCACAGTGGGAGCCAACAAGAACTCCGTGAAGATCATCGGCGACAACACCAACAAATACTGCCAGGCATACTTCTCTTACGACTCCAAGAAGTCGGGCGGCTTCACCTGCTCTCACCTCCGCTTCGGCGACACACCCATCCGCTCCACCTACCAGATTAAGACACCAAACTTCGTGGCCTGCCACGTACAGGCATACCTCCGCATGTACGATGTCACTCGCGGTCTGCGTCAGAACGGCCAGTTCCTGCTCAACACCATCTGGGAGGGCGACGACCTGGTGAAGAACCTGCCAAACAACATCAAGAAATACTTCGCCGAGAAGAACATCACCGTCTATTACATCAATGCCACCAAGATTGCACAGGAAATCGGCCTGGGCAACCGCACCAACACCATCCTGCAGTCAGCATTCTTCCGCATCACAGAGGTTATCCCCGTTGACCTCGCCGTCGAGCAGATGAAGAAGGCCATCGTGAAGTCCTACGGCAAGAAGGGCGAAGACGTGGTCAACATGAACTACGCAGCCGTTGACCGTGGTGGCGAATACAAGAAGCTCGACGTTGACCCGGCCTGGAAAAACCTGCCAGCCGACCCTGTGGAGGCCAACGACGACCCCGAATTCATCAACAAGCTCGTGCGCCCCATCAACGCACAGAACGGCGACCTGCTGCCCGTCTCTGCCTACAAGGGCTACGAAGACGGCATGTGGGAACAGGGCACAGCCGCCTACGAAAAGCGCGGTGTGGCAGCCTTCGTCCCCACTTGGGACGCAGAGAACTGCATCCAGTGCAACAAGTGCGCCTTCGTTTGTCCCCACGCTTGCATCCGCCCATTCGTCATGGACGAAAAGGAAGCCGCTGGCCTCGACGCTGCCAAGCTCGACATGGTGGCACCCCCACAGTTCAAGGGCATGAAGTTCCGTATGCAGGTCGGCGTGATGGACTGCCTCGGTTGCGGCAACTGCGTCGATGTCTGCCCCGGCAAGAAAGGCAACAAGGCCCTCAAGATGGTTCCGCTCGAAGGCGAACTGCCAGAGGCAAAGAACTGGGACTACTGCGTGAAGAACGTGGCCTCGAAGCAAGACCTCATCGACATCAAGTCCAACCCCCGCGTCAGCCAGTTCGCCACCCCGCTCTTCGAGTTCTCAGGCGCTTGCTCCGGTTGCGGCGAAACCCCCTACGTCAAGCTCATCAGCCAGCTCTTCGGCGACCGCGAGATGGTAGCCAACGCCACAGGCTGCTCATCCATCTACTCCGGTTCCATCCCATCCACCCCATACACCAAGAACGCCAAGGGACAAGGCCCCGCATGGTCCAACTCCCTGTTCGAGGACTTCTGCGAATACGGCCTCGGCATGGCACTGGCCAACAAGAAGATGCGCGCCCGCATCGTCACACTCCTGAACGAAGCATGTGCCAAGGACGACACACCAGCCGACTTCAAGGCAGCCGCCCAGGAATGGATTGCCGGCAAGGACAATGCCGACGCTTCAAAGGCAGCAGCCGCCAAGCTCGCACCAGCCATCGAAGCAGGTCGCAACGCAGGATGCCCCATCTGCAAGCAGCTCAGCGAACTCTCCCACTACCTCGTCAAGCGCAGCCAATGGATCATCGGCGGCGACGGCGCATCATACGACATCGGCTACGGCGGACTCGACCACGCACTCGCATCGGGCGAAGACATCAACATCTTCGTCATCGACACCGAAGTTTACTCCAACACCGGCGGACAGTCCTCCAAGGCCACCCCAATCGGAGCCATCGCCCAGTTCGCAGCCGGCGGCAAGCGCATCACCAAGAAAGACCTCGGACTCATGCAGTCAACCTACGGCTACGTCTATGTAGCCCAGATAGCCATGGGAGCCGACAACGCCCAGTGCCTCAAAGCCCTGCGCGAAGCCGAAGCCTACCCCGGCCCATCACTCGTCATCGCCTACGCCCCCTGCATCAACCACGGCCTCAAAGCCAAAGGCGGCATGGGCAAGAGCCAGGCAGAAGAAGCCAAGGCAGTAGAATGCGGCTACTGGCACCTCTGGCGATTCGACCCACGCCTCGCCGAGCAAGGCAAGAACCCCTTCCAGCTCGACTCCAAAGAGCCACAATGGGACAAATTCCAAGACTTCCTCGACGGCGAAGTGCGCTACCTCTCCCTCAAGAAAGTAAAGCCCAACGAAGCACAAGAACTCTTCGATGCCGCCAAGAAAGCAGCCCAGCACCGCTATGCCACCTACGTGCGCATGTCGAAGATAGACTACTCAGCCGAGTAACGCGAAAGCCAACAAAGCCATAGACCGACATTTATATCTATAATTAGTAAAAGGGATGCTGAGAGAACAGCGTCCCTTTTGCGAAAGAAAACGCACTGAAAAATGCAGTTTTATTTAGGGACTGCATTTTTTCTGTGCGTTTTCTTTCGCATTCATTCCCTTAAAATGGACTCTACCGATTTATCTGTACGTTTTTGATATTAAACAAAAAATGCCCACCGTTAAAGGTCGATGGGCTACCTGAATGTTCTCACAACGGAATAATCCTTATTGTGATTTGCGAAAAATTAGTGTACAAAGTTAAATGTTTTTTTCCAAACTCACAAATATTTCAGAAAAAATTATACCTTTGTAGCATAAAACCCACAAATCAATGAATAAGTACCAGAAGTAGAATATAAAATACGACTGCAATGAAGAATATTTTGGGACTGGACTTGGGAACCACAAGTATAGGTTGGGCATTAATTAAGACTGATGCCAATAGTAATCCTTGCGAAATACTACGCATTGGAGTTAGACGAGTGCCTTTGGCAGAAAATGAAGACAACAAGTTTGTCAAGGGACAGTCAATTACAATTAATTCAGAAAGAACAACCACAAGAGGAATGCGTAGGAATAATGACAGATATAAACTTCGACGACTGGCATTATCACAAAAATTGTCTTCGCTTGGAATGGAACCAAGCGATGTGTTAATGAGACTCCATCTTTTGGAACTATGGCAACTTCGTGCAAAAGCAGTAACAGAAGAGGTGTCTTTGCCAGAATTAGGCAGAATACTCTATCATATCAACAAGAAAAGGGGGTACAAGCACTCAAACATTGATGAAGAAAAATCAAAACGTGACTTTGTCAAAAAGGTGAATGAACGCTATACGGAATTACATGGAATGAATATGACCATAGGCCAATACTTTGCATGGAAACTGACAGACACAGCCATCACAAAAGATGGTAAAACATATTACGTTTACAGGATAAAGGATCACGTCTTTCCCCGCAGAGCTTACGAGGAAGAGTTTGATGCCATCATGCAATGCCAACAGAAGTATCATCCTGTTGTACTGACCAACGAAGTCATCGACCATATAAAAAACAATATTATATTTTATCAGCGTGACTTACGTTCATGTAAGCATCTTGTTTCTGTTTGTGATTTTGAAAAAAGACATTTCTACGATAAGGAGGGCAACTTGAAACGTAACAAAAGGGATGAGATTGTCTATGATGGACCTAGAGTAGCACCGTGCTCGTCCCCTCTCTTTCAAATATTCAAAATATGGCAATCGGCCAACAATATACGCTTTCACAACAAGAGTAAGGAATATCTTGATATAACTAGAGAGCAAAGACGTGAGATAGCTTTCTTCATGGACTGTAATGAGAAAATTGAGCTTGAGAATGTCAAGCGTATATTGGAGTTGAACGATAACTCTGGGTGGTATTGTGACAAAGCAATAAAAAATGGTATCAGAGGCAATAGAACTAAATACACAATAGTCAAGGCTTTATCAAGGCTCCCTCAAGAAAAGATAGCAGAAATTACCCGCTTTAATCTTGAGATGGAGCCAATAGGGATTTTTGACACCGAGACAGAGGAGGTTCTCATGAAGGTTAAGAAAACTTACCAACGTGAACCACTCTACAGGCTTTGGCACATCATATATTCTATAAAAAAAGAGGAAGAGCGCAAAAGTGCAGTGACAAAATTTTTATTGTCATTTGGCGTGGATGACGATGATGTGATACAAAAACTCGCTGGTATTGATTTCACAACATTTGGCTACGGGAACATCTCTGCAAAGGCTATCTGTAGAATACTCCCCTATATGATGGATGGCATCGAGTATAGTGAGGCTTGCGAATACGTTGGTATAAACCACTCTAACAGTTTGAGCAAGGAAGAAAATGACAAAAGGGAATTAATGAGCCAACTGCCGTCCTTGAAAAAGAATAGTCTCCGACAGCCTACAGTTGAAAAAATACTCAACCAAACTATCAATGTGTTCAATAGTATTAATGACCGTTTAAATAAAAAAGGAGAACACATCGATGAGGTTAGAGTAGAATTGGCTCGCGAGCTGAAGCAAAGCAAGGACGAACGCCACAAGGCGAGCGAAGATATGAAAGCCTTGGAAAGCAAGAACAATGAGTATAAATCTATCATAGAAAAGGAATATAATATAAAAGCGACAAAAAAAAATCTTTTGAGATACCGATTGTGGAAAGAGTCAAACAAGAGTTGCTTCTATTGTGAACAGCCAATCGGTTTCACATCATTCGCCAACGAGCTTGAGGAGGAACGTGAACACATCCTTCCAAAAAGTTTGCACTACGATGACAGTTTTGCCAACCAAGTGTGTTCCTGCAGGAAATGTAACAGCGACAAAGGAGGACGCACTGCACTTGACTACATGCGTACTACACCCTATCTTCAGCAATATATTGACAAAGTAAACAGATTGTATCAGACCAACAAAATAAGCGGAAAGAAATACTCTCATCTACTGGCATCATACGATGACTACATAAAACGGAAAGAGGCTGGAAAAGAGACTAAAGAGGACATCCAAATATGGGAGAAACCCATCGACCGGCAATTACGATTATCTCAATATATCTCAAGAAAGGCTATAGAAATACTCTCCTATGCCTGTCGTAATGTTGTGGCCACTAGTGGCACCGTAACTGCTATCATTAGACATGCATGGGGGTATGACACGTTGTTAAAAGAATTGAACTTGCCTGATTATCGCAATGCTAATTTAACGGAGTTTGTTGAGTATGTCAGCAAAGGGCAAAAGAAAAAGAGGGAAACCATAAAGAACTGGACAAAACGGCTTGATAACCGCCACCATGCCATAGACGCATTGGTAGTGGCTTGTACCTCAAGTTCAATGATACAGAAGATAAACACTATCCATGCTTCAAAACAAGAAATGCGTGATGAAATTACCAATGCAAGAAAAACATGGGACGAGAACAACATTCTTGTTCAGTGGTTACGGGAAAGATGCCCCTTCAAAAGACTATGTGTATTGCAACATGTTTCCTCCATTTTCATTTCCATGAAAGTGGGGAAAAAAGTTACGACGCCTGGAAAACGTAAAGAGTTTAAGCATGGTAAGCCCGTGATTAGGCAAGAAGGCCTGAAAATTCCACGTGGACCGCTACATGAGGAGGCTCTATATGGCTCAATAATAATAAACGGAAAGAAAGAAATTGTCAAACGATATAAACTTGGTAAAGGTGCTATCGGATACCTTTTCAGAGGAAAAGAAAAGTGTGAGGTAAAAAGGGACAAGACTGGAAAATTCATAATAAAAGATAGCATTGCAGAAGTCCTTGACAGCATTGTGGACAAGCACATTAGAACCTTAGTGGAGAAAAGGCTTAACCGTAAATTTCTCCCGAAGGGTGAGACTTATCGTTCAGAAGCTGAGAAAAAATTGCAGGAAGGCTGTGAATATGATGGCGAAAAAAGATGCAAAGAGGCGTTGGAACAACTTAACGGACTTGACGATGACCCTATCTACTTTGACGATGAGAAAACTCGTGCTGTCAAGTACATTCGTTGCAAAACAGGACTTAATGCTGTTCGTCCATTGAGATACAACGAGAAAAACGAGCCTATCACCTATGCCCTGCCCAAAAACAACCACCATGTGGCAATCTACAGGGACGAACAGGGCAATATCGTGGAAAGCGTTTGCACCTTCTGGGAGGCTGTGGAACGTACAAACCATAAAATACCTTGCATTATTTGCAATCCAAAACAAGTATGGGAAAACATTAAGATAAGGAAGGCAAGCGGAGAAGATTTCCCTCAAGCACTGATTGACTCCCTGCCAAAGTCAGATTGGACATTCGTGGAAAGTTTACAGCAAAACGAAATGTTCATCATAAATATGAATAGAGATGAGGTACTGTATTATATCGAAAGAAACAACTTCAGTACAATAAGTCATCACCTCTACCGCGTACAGGCATTGTCAGAAGGAGATTACATATTTCGGCTTCATACAGACACAAAAACAGAGAGAAATTCGGAATCAAGTGCTAGTAAAAGGTTTGTTAGGTTGTCACTAAAACAGTTCTTTAAGACCCAACATCAAAAAGTAATAATTTCTATTTTGGGTGAAATATCCATTGCTCCCTGAGATTATCCAAGGTGGAGATTATCAACACCTATTAAGAAATCCTATAGAACAAAAAATCCTGACCAACAATGGCCAGGATTCCATTTAGTTGCACCATTTTTTCTTTGCGAAAACCTACATATATTATTGGTATTTAAATTATTACCATTATAGGGGGGGGGCAAAGATACTAATTTTTCTGCAAATCACAACATGTCTGCAACAAGGACAAGACCCAGAGCGGGTGCAAAGATACTAATTTTTCTGCAAATCACAACCACGGAACTTTGCCGTTGCGTCGTAAAAGTGGGTGCAAAGATACTAATTTTTCTGCAAATCACAACTCACGCGGTTATTCTTTTTTTTGGGGTGCGGAACTGTCTATGTAGTTTGCACTGGTCATAATGTGCCTCATTATTTGTATCTTTTGAGGGCCATTTTTCATTTTCAACTATGCTTTTACGCATTTTTTGCTGTTGAAATCTGACTTTCTTGCGTTTCGTTGCTTGCTGTGTGGAAGTTTTTGTGTACTTTTGCAGATATTGACACGTTTTTGATTATGGCTAAAAAGAATACAAAGAAGAAGGCGCAGGGGACACTGCAGGCCCTGTCGCCAGAGAGGTTCCTGAGGGAGAAGGCCAGGGGGCTGGAGATTGGCAAGTGTTATGTGTCGAAAGACATCAGGATGTATGGCGAGGGGCATGTGGTGGTGTGCCGACTGCACAAGACGGGGAGGGTGAGTGTGGCTTTTTACCTGCTGGATGTTTTCTGCCTGGGCGTGAAGGATACGTTCTACAGGCTCCGCATGGACGAGTATGAGTTTGAACATCTGCTCAGGACATTGCTGTCGGGGGAGAGCATCGTGGAGTGTACATACGACGAGGCGCACAACTGGGTGTATGGGGCTGTGGCTTTTGCCGAGGAAGCGGGCATTCGGCCTCACAGGGACTTCGGCTTGACGCAATACATGCTGAAGGAGGACACGGACGAGGTGCCGCTGATAGAGTTTGAGTTTGGAAGGGAGGGCAGGCATTTCCTTGTCTGCCACAGCAATCTGGAGGCAAGCAAGTATGTGCCTACGCTGAAGGCGCACCTGGGGGAGAACTTCGACGTGCTGATTGGGGACGGAAGGGATGTGTTTGACGAGGATGAGGAGGATGATGAGGAGGATGAGGAGGATGTGTTCGACTTTTCGGACCACCCGATGTTCAAGACTTACGGCCCCAGCACGGAGTACAGCTATAGGCACCCGGAGTATCCGCAGGTGCTCACGCTGGAAAATCGGTGGCTGGCTCCAGAGCTGTGTGACCCGAAGAATGCCGTCAGGCTTGACGACAAGCTGATTCATCGTATCTTGTCGCTTCCACGCGATAGTGCGAGACGCGACCTTGAGGCTCTCATCATGTTCCACATAGGGCTTACCTGCGACCACCTGCCAGAGGAGGAGGAGTTTAACGGCGTGGTTGGCACGGCCTCGATGTTGCTGGCCGAGGTGGGCAACGAGGACAGCAGCCTCGATGTGGTGCTGGAGGTGTTGCGCCAGTCGGAGGACTTCTATAATTATCACATCAATGATGCTGGCGAGGAGATTTTCACGCCCACCCTCTATAAGCTGGGGCAGCGTCGGTTGCAGAAGCTGATGGACTTTGCCAAGGAGGAGGGTCTCCACACGTATGGCAAATATCAGGTGTTCCCTGCTGTGGCTCAAATCGCCATCCAGCAACCAGAACGGCGCAGTGAAGTCGTTGAGTGGTTTCGCGAATACTTGCAGTTTGCCGTCGAAGCTTTGCCCGAAACGAAGAGCCTGGACAGCATCGTTGCGGGACTGATGGTTTGCGACCTTGTGAATATCCGCGCAAAAGAATTGCTCAGCGAGATTCGTGCTCTGTTCGACACGGGCCTGGTTGACATTGGCTGTTGCGGAAGGTATGAAAGTGTTGAAAGGGACATCTTGCACCCATCCTACCCCCCTTCCTGCAATGTCCATCTTGACATTTACGAAAGATTCGCTGAGCTTGGGAAATTCACTTAATTAAAAGTTAAAAGTTAAAATGGGCTTTAAGTTAAAAGTTAAAATGCCATGCGGAATGCCCGTGCACTGCGCCAGCCCATTTTAACTTTTAACTTTTAACTTTTAACTTAAAGCCCATTTTAACTTTTAAGTATCTGTTCAAAATTAATTGTACATATAATTTGTTTTTACCACAGATTACACGGATTACACTGATTTTGTTATAATCCTAAAATCCGCAACTAATAGTCATGGGGACTAATTTTGCTGTCTGGTGCTCCATTTGACGATTCTTCTGTCGTTATAGACGTGATTATGTTTGTTTCTTCCCCACCTTCCC
>JAFTEV010000033.1 GCA_017453465.1 Bacteroidaceae bacterium
ATGTTCCTCCAGCGCATCAAAGGCATCAAACCAGTCGGCATACTTTGGTACAGTCTTTAAACCTGCATACTGTTTCATGGCTTTCCCAAAGTTACGTAGTTGAACCCTTTGCGTGGAACGATGCGAGCCCACGAAACTGAAATCATAATTCATCTTGAAATACTGATCTATGAGGAAGGTCTTTCCCACGCGCTTTCTTCCATAAACGATAACAAATTCCGAACGGTCTGCCTGCATGTTCTCCAGTTCTTCTGCTGCGTTGGCTGTGATGTTCAGCCAATCTTTCTTTGTGGGTGTACTCATAATTATTCCTCCTCCCCGGTTCGAATCCTGGTGGTACCACAAAAAAAGCAACTCGAAATAGTCGAGTTGCTTTTTTTGTGGTACCACCTCCTCTTATCACTTCTTCGGCTGCTTGTTCAGCCGCCAGACGATGTGCAGGAGGCAGTAGGAAGGGATGACGTTGTAGAACGTCTCGGTCTTGCCCTGCGCATTGATGCTGCGGTGCACATTCGAGAGGTTGCCCAGCAGGTCGAAGCCATCCAGCTGCACCAGCAGGTTGCCGTGCATGAGGCGTTTGGTCAGACGCGCATTCCACACCAGCTCGTTGGTGTTCATCGTCGCGTCGCTGTAGCCACGGCGGCTGTACATCGTGAGGTCGGTAGAGAACTGGAAGCCCCACGGCAATTCAATCTGCCCCGTCAGGCCGTAGTCGAAGTCAAAGACATCGAGCGTGGTGAAGTCCTCTCGGTCACTGGTGCTGTGCTGATAGTGCAGGTTGCCCTTTGCGCTGTATTCCATCTTGTCCGTGGGACGGAAGGTCAAGCCCAGCTCATTGCTCAGGCTGTGGTTGCCCACCACCGAGCGAGTAGCCACCGCCGTCTGGTTCGTGCCGCTGAGATCAACGCTGTGGTTGTAGCCGTAGGCCACGTTTTCCTTCAGCCGCCAGTGCTCGTTCTGGTCGAAGGGAATATCGATGCCCGTGCTGCCACTGAAGTTCCAGTTGCCGTTCACATTGTCGGGTGTGACGGTGCGCACACCCGTCTCCTTATTATATATATAGCCCGAAGCCACGGCGTTCTCCGTGATGGTGGCGTTGGTGCTCACGTTGAACAGTGTGCGCCTGAACTTGTCGCGGTAGCTGGCGTTGAAGTTGTGGCTACGTGTGTTCTTCAGATTCGGATTGCCCAGAGTGATGTAGAGCGGATTGCTGGTGTTGCGGATGTTGAGCAGGGAGGTCATGGAAGGGGCTGTGGTGCTCATGCGGTAGTAGGCAAAGATGCGGCGGCCACGCTTCCATTGGTTATGGCTAAAATAAAAGCTTGGCGTGAGGAATGTCGTATTGCGCGACATCAGCGTATCAACCTGCCCACCCTGCCAGTAGTCCATCGACTCATGCTGCATGGGCAGGGCCAAGTTGAAACTGATGTAGGTATAGGAGTCCGTACTGTCATTGCTCAAGGAAATCTGGTAGCTGGCCGAGGGCGTATGGGTATGCACGGTCCGCTTCGAGCGGGTGCTGTTGTCGGCATCGAGGGTGGAAAGAATTTCGTCGTAGGAAGGCAGCGTGCCCAAGGCGTTCTTTTCCATGTCTTTCCATTCGTCCAGTTTGTTCAGCAGGTAGAGGCTCTTCGTGCTGTGCTGGTAGTCGTAAGTATAATGATACGAAAGGTTTATGCTATGGCGGTCCTTATTGTCAAACGCAATGTTGATGTTGGGGTCGATGGAGAAGTGGTGGGTGCGGTCGAAGGTAGGATTATAGCGGTTGCGCAGGTCGGCGGCCATTGCTGCATTGGATGGATAGTCCAGTCGGTAATGTTCGTAATTGTCCTCGCTGCGGTCGGTGAAGCGGTAGTCGTAGCTCAAGAAATAGTTGATAAAGTCGTTGTGGGGCGGCGCGAAGTTCAGCCAACCATTGACTCTGGAGTCCACCCAGTGACCCACACCCTTCGTTTGCGACAGGGTACGGTTGATGGCGTACTGCTTCAACAGCTCGCCAGCAGAAGGTGCCATGATGCTGTCCAGCCATGCCTTACCCAAACCCGAAGCCACATCAGCACTGAGGGTTGCATTGGCCGACTCCGTGTGGTTGTTCCATCGCAGGTAATTCAAACTGGGACGCAACTCCGTCACCAGAAATTTCAGTTTCTCGTGGAAGGGGCTCTGGAAGCGCAGACGCAAACGGTGTTCCGTGTTCAGCTCCACGTCGTAGCTGCGCTTGTGGTAAGCAGAACGACCGAAGGTACTACCGCCGTCAAGGAAGGTCTCGCTGCTGCTGTGCTGCTGGTCGTCTTTGTCGTAATACTTGGCGTTGGCACTGCCCTCATAGCGCAGTTGGTCCTGCTTGTCGTAGAAGTATCCGCCACCCAGGTTGTACGTGGTGGTCAAACCCTGCGACTGGGTGAGCGGACTCCACTCGCCCTTCTCGCCCGGTGTGCGCTTGTCGTTCAGGTTGTTCACCATCGCATAGAGATTGAGGCGCGAGTTGTCGGTGAAACGCAGGGCAAAGAGCCGCCCAAGGAACTTGCCGTCGAGCCGGTCGTTGGCATTGCGGAAAAACGTCGTGCCGCCGCCAGCCTCGGCATTGGCCAGCCACCCCGTGTTGTACTCCTTCTTCAGCTTCACGTTCATCACCAGTTCCTTCTGTGTCGTATTCTCACGGTTGGTGCCACGCACATTCTCTGGCACACGTTCATAGCTCTGGATGTTCTTCACCATGTAGCTGGGCATGTTCTCCAGCATCAGTTCGCGGTCGCTGTCGAAGAAGTCCTTGCCGTTCAGCAGCAAGGCATCCACCTTCTGACCATTCACCGTGATTTCGCCGCCGCTCTTCAGCTCTACGCCCGGCAACTTCTTGATGAGCGCGTCGAGCATCGACCCCTCGGCCATCTGGAAGGCATCAGCATCATAGACCAGCGTGTCGCCGTCCATGTAGAACTTCAGCTTTGTGGCCCTGACCACCACTTCGTCCAGCACGATGTCGTTCTTCTTCGGCAACTTCTTCATGTAGATGGGCTTCAGTTCGCGGTACAGCTCACGCTTGTAAAGCTTCGGAATGTCGATGGGCACCAGCCTCATCGTGTAGCCGTCGGCCTCCAGCTTCAGCAAATAGTGGCCAGGCTTAGATATCTTAAACTCCGCGTAAGTCACTTTCCTGTGTGTCTGCCACTCCTCATGGCTCATCACGCCAACCGTGTCGGCAAACGTGCTGTCGGCAGCATGGAGCAATGTCGCCCGCAGACTGTCAATGCCCACATGAGAGAGGTGGTCGGCCACCTTCATGTACACTTCCAGACTGCGGCGTGTGGCAGTGGAGTCTTGGGGTCCTGCGGAAACACGGAGGACACAGAGAAGAAAGAGAGCACAGAGGGTGATTATACGGTTGTACAATCTTACAGTTATAAGGTTATACAGTTGTGCAGTCATACGTTTTTTTTAATTACGAGTTACGAAATCCGAAAGGCCATCCGGATGGTTTCGTAATTCGGATTTCGTAATTCGGATTTAAACCTTTCGGATTTATGAATTATTTCAGTTTCTCCAATAGTCTTTTCAGTTCGTAGTCAAAATTGTAGAAACCATTGATGCGGAGGTCGTCGCGAACCATGCGACCTTCGGGCGTGATGGTCTCGTAGTGCGGAATGCCGTTGAAGCGGAAGAGTTCTTGCAGGCGGGTGAAGTCGGCGTATGTGACACAAAGCGTCTCCTCGTCGGCCAGCCACTCGCTAACATACTTGTGGTAGGCATCGCTGCCCTCCGCCGTGCGTTCCTCGGCAATGAAGACCAGCTTCACGTCGTCGCGCTCCCTCACCTTGGCTCGCTTTTCCTTGCTGCTCTGAATAGCTGCACGACAGGGACCGCAGCCCATGCCCCAGAAGTCGATGATGAGAAACTTGCCTGAGTGTTTTGCCGTCAAGCGGCGAATGACCTCCGCTATCGGCACATCGGGCAGCGGAGTGGAAAACTCCGTCTGAGCCATCCGCTCGGCATAGAACTGCTCCGCCTTCTGGTGGACGTAAGGAATAGAGTACGTACTCAGGTAGAAGGGATAGAGCTTGCTGAGCGAGGCAAGTTCATCAACACTCGCTTGCTTTTCCGCCTCACTGCGGGTGGTGTCAGCCAATATCACAGGGATAGTTTCTTCGCTATGCCGCCAGCTGTTGAAGTTGCTCAACATATTGTTATAGACGCAGAGCTGTGCCATCAGGGTGTTATGGTCTGCCGTGCCGAGAAGACTGCGCAAAGCCTCGTAGCCATTCATCGCTTCCTGCATCTCATGTTCGGCATTGACGATATAGCCACCCGCCTCGTCTATCATGCCCTTGTACTGTGCCTCCGTCACAGGTTTGGCGTACTGTATGCGGTTGAGCAAAATGCTGTAGTCCCGACTTGACAACAACATGGGATTGTCGAAATCCAAACGGTGCAACGGACTGTAGCTGGACGCATCGAAGAGAAGCCGCCACTCCGCGCTGTCGGTTATCTCGGTGTAATAGATGCCGTCGCGCAGTTCCTGCTTCATGAGGTCATCCTCTTTGTACAAAGCGAAGTTCATCAGGCTGTAAGCGAACTGCACTTGCAAGTCGGCCAGTGCCAATTGCATCTCCAGCGGAGTGAAGTGTTCGCGCCTGCCCACCCAGTTCACGCGCTGCAAGGCTTTCTGCCAAAGGGAGTCGGCGAGCGGACGGGCTTCGCCAAACTTTCCCCTGAACATCGACAGCGGACGGAAAATACTACTCAGGAAACAGGAATTGGATTTCAGCCAGTGCTGAACCTCCTTGCTGCTGCCACTGTTATAGTAGCACTCCAACTGCCCCTGCTCATTAGGCCGCACCGTGATGTCAATGGTATCGCCTGGACGGGCATAGAAACAGACACCGCTCCAGTCCACCTTCCCCTCAGAACTGTAGAACCTTTGCATGACGGGGTAGCTGGCACGGAACCGCTTCTCAAACGTGCCGTCGGGCTGAATCTCAGCCACCAGCGTCACGCTCTCCTTGTCGAACACATCCTCATAGTAACACTCCATCGACGTGAAACCCATCTGCTCCGCGTCGTAACCCTCGATGCGTCCACGCACCGTGATGGTGTCCGTCTTGAACCAGTTGGTAGGCAGCATGTAGGGGTTGGCCTTGTAGAGTTCCTCCAGCGTGGGAGTCTTCGGCTTATACCGGGTGTCATGAATGCCCAACACCGCGAAGGCGTACAGGTTCTCGCCCTCAATGAAGTCGAAAATCTTTGTCTGCTTCGGCATTGGCTCGAAGTGCATGGTGAAGTCCGTCGTGCCGCTTTCGGGACTCTGCACCCAGCTGTCCAGACTGATGCCCTCAGCACTGCGCATGGGATAGCGTTTTCCGTCTTCGCCAATGAGGTAGCTGCTCGCCACAAAGCGGAACCACTGTCCCTTCGGGTACTCCATCGTGAAGCGCACGGTCGTAGCCGTATCTGCCAGCACAACCTCACGCACACGCAACTCGTCGTCCCGCACATTCGCACACGCCATCACTTCTGGCTCCTTAATCGTCTTGAATACTTTCGCTTGCCCTGCCAATGTGACGAGGGCGAGCAAGGTTGCAATAATTGTTGTCTTCATATTCTACTTTATCTTTATACCAAGGACATAATAGTGCGGAATATATTTCACGATGTCCGATGAGAGGTCGGGCTTAATCGTGCTATCGCCACAAAAACGGCAACCGCCAGCTTTGGGGTCGTACCAATAAGAGCCATAGAGGACGAGGGGAATGAACTTCCCCTTCTCGAAAGGTGGAACAAGTTCAAAGGGACGCGAGTCATACATATACCACTTGTCTTCTGGTTTTTCTGGATCAAATATAGGGTTCAATTTGAGCCTACCGCCAAAGCATCTGTTCTCGCCGAAATGAAAAAGGTAGTTGGCTGTCGAATCATTGTCTGACGGCCTGAAACCAATGATAAGCTTCTTGTCAAGACTCATGACGACATTAAAGCCGAGAACTTCCTTCGGCTCTTTACCTTTTACATATTCCATTACAACAGGCTCGACTTCGGTTCCTTTGAGTTTCTTCGTATTGAAGCTGTAGGCCATATAGCCCTTGGCATTGAGCAGGGGCAGATAATCACTGATTGACGGCTCGTTCATTTTGATTTCTTGCCCTAACGCCGTCAAAGTAGCGAGGGCAAGCAGTACGGTGATGATAGATTTCTTATTCATTGTTTTATTATTGTTTAACTGATTGCTTATTCATTAATATTTTGTACCTTTGTACCCAAAATAACAATTGAGCGTATGCTATTCTGCCTTTAGGTGTTTGGCGATTTCATCAAAGATGAGGTCGCCTGTTTTGTATTGGTAAACCAGGTGGCCTTCGGCATCGAAGATGAGAAGGAATTCGCCGGCATCTTTTTCAAATTCGTATTGCTGACAGAGGTAGGCGAACTGGTAGCCCATGAGGAGGTAGTGGTCGCCGCCAAACTGATGGACGTGCTTGCGGAAGCGGTTTTCTTCTCCGTATCTACCGCCACCCGTAAGGAAGACGATGTTGGCTTCCGCAGAATGCTTGTCGTAAAGCGCGTTATAGACACTGTAGAGCGATGGGTAGTCCAAGCCATGGACCACGGTGGGCTTTCCCCTGTACCTGGCCAGAAGTCCTGGCAGGATGCTGTCGCCCTCCAGCTGACGGTCGAGCTGACAGATGACACCCTTGTCGGGCTGGGTATGCAGGTCGTCCAGCCTGGCCTCCTCACGCTTGTTGAGTTCCACGAGGCGGTCGTAGTATTCGGGCAATTGCCGCTTGATGAGGGAGAGCTGCCGCTGACTGAGGGGCAATTCTTGGACGATGTGCTGTACCCAGCAAGTAGCCTCGTAGTGACGTTCCAGTGCCTCGGAGGGGTGGAAGGTGCCCGTGGGACCATGCAACTTCTCGTCCATGGAATAGTAATAGCTGACGTTCTGTATCTGCATGGAGTAGAAGAGCGCATTGGTGCAGAGTGGCGGAAGCTGCTGGTAGTGCATCCAGAGCGTGTCGAGCTGCCGGTAGTCCACAGGCCCTTCAGGACTGTTCTTTCTGAGCCACCTGTAATAATAGTTGCTGGTTCCTGAGAACATCTGCATGGGCACGGTACACTGCCAGACCGCCTTGAACTGCGGACCGATGCGCTTGTCACGGTCCATTTCCTCCATCGCCCTCAGGTAGCGGTGCATCAGCGTGTCGGCAAAGAGGCCGGGCGGCATGTTGCCTAAGCTGTCAGGCTCCACTTCGTAGATGCCTCCCCATTCGGGTGTCAGCACGTTAAAGCTGGTTAGCTTGTCGTGCAGCCGAGTCATGTCTTCGTTCAGCTTGGCAAAGCCTTGCGTGTCGGCGAAGCTGAACTTCCGCTTCTTCACATCGTAGGTGCAGGTGGTCTGTCCGCCTGGCACCAGCACAAGGCGAACCGGCGGGATGTCGTACTGCCCCGAACTGTAGAAACTGGCCGCACAAGTGATGCCGACGGGCAGCTGGATTTCAAAGGTGCGCACTTTCTTTCGCTGTACGCCCGGCATGAAGTGGAGCGAGGGGATGGGCTCGTCCATGTTGTCGTAGAAGAAGGTAGAAACCCACACGGCAATGTCCACGCTGTCTTCCTCCATCACGTTCTTCAGCACGAAGCGCACCGTGGCGGGTTCTTTACTGATAATGGGCGGCGGCAAGACCTCCTGAGCGGAGGCACAGAGAGCACAGAGAAGACAAAGAGCACAGAGTGCTGTTGTGAGGTTGTAAAGTTTTACGGTCATACGGTTATTAGGATTTACGAATTACGAAATACGAGTTACGAATTATCCGGATGGCCTTTCGGATTTCGTAATTCGTAATTCGGATTTATATCTTTCGAATTTATGAATTATTCAATCACTTTCACTTCTCGGTACTGGGTGATATACTGGTTGGCTTGCAGACGAGCAACGGACACGTTCCGCAGCTTTATGCCGCCACCCCAGCCCGGTGCGCCCTTCACCTTGTCGGTAACGTCGCTCTCCATGATGTCTATGACCGTACAGGTACGGGGCAGGGGCGGAAAGACGGCCACCGTGCAGTTGTACTGTCCCGGAGGTGCCTGCAGGAAGTAGCTCTGGTTCAGCTGGAAAGGTTCGTGACTGACGACGTAGTAGCGCTTGCCCGTCTTCACGTCGCGGATGTAGGTGTCCGACTTCAGCTGGAAGTAGTGTCGGCCCCAGTGCTGTTCGGTAATGTCAGCCACATAGGTTGCGGTGTCCGTACACCAGATGGCCACGCGGTCAACCTGCCGACTGGACAGGGGTGCAGCCACGGTATGCACGTCCTCATAGACGGGGAACGTGTCCATGTTTGTCGGGTCGTAGTTCGTGGCGGGTTTCACCAGCCTGGCCTGACGGATGTGCAGGGGCGGGGCGGGGTCGTAGTTGAGCAGGACTTCCTCTCCACTGCCCTTCCCCACCAAGGGGAGTGTGCCCTCACTGATTTTCACTTCTTGTCCGTCCAAGATGTAATAGTTCTTCACAATGGTGCAACTACCAAGCAGGAATGTGAAGAGAACACAAAGTGCGGTTGTGCGGTTATACGGTTTTACGGTCATACGGTTATACGGTTTTTACGAAATACGAAATACGAATTACGAATTACGAGTTATCTGGATGGCCTTTCGGATTTCGGATTTGACTTCGTCGAGCTAAAGGTTCGTAATTCGGATTTATAATTTATCTTTCCTCAATATCCTTCACTCTGAACTCCTGTCCGCGCAGGTTCCAGTCTCCTACGCCATAGATGCGCACGTGTTCCACGTATTCGGGGATGGGCGGAAAGACAATGGTCAGTGCAATGCTCTGCCCCTTCATGCCGCGCACATGGAAGTCTTGTGCCCAGGTGCCGCTGGGCTGCGACCCACGGGCACGATAGTGCACGCCGCGTTCTTCGTCCACAATATAAGTGTTGTCGCCACTGCCCAGATGATAGACCTCATCGTCGCTCTCTGGCGTAGCCACGCAGACCAAGTGGGTGGCATCGGCTGTGCGCTTCAGGTAGAAGCCGGTGTGCGTGACTTTGGCAGAGGTGTTGAGGGGGAAGGTGCTCCCTGCAATGGGGAGGGGGGAGGCAGTCCGGGCGGCATCGGACGTGTCACCAGCTTCTTCTGGCTCTGAATTACTGGATGCTTCTTCCTTCTCCACATCTTCACTCGCAGAAGCATCTTCCTTTACGTCCGCAACGTCCTCTCCCTCTCCATGATGGGGAAGGGCTGGGGAGAGGGTCCGTCCCTTTTCCACGACCACAACTTCTCTTTCTCCTACCTTCATCGTAAACGAACAGACCACCAGCAGAAGGGCGACGACGGCCAGCGACTGACCCAGCCGTCCCAGTGTGCCCCACGTGCGGCGGCGCATCTCGATGAAACGGCGGCGCACAAACGAGTGGTTGAAACCGTTGGCCACCACACTGCTGTCTTCCATCGAGTACTCCATCAACAGGCTCTGGTAAGTTTGCAAATTCACACCGCTGCTGACCACATCGCGGTCGGCCTCAAACTCATGCACATTGCGCAGCTCATTGCGACTCACCCACAGCACGGGATTGAACCACAGCAGACGGGTCAGCAATTCAATGCAGAGCACATCCACATAGTGGCGATGCTGCACATGGCTCACTTCGTGGCGCAAGATGTAGTCTTCCGCCGTGTGTGTCATGCCCAGCGGCAAGAAGATGGTGTCGATGAACGAGAAGGGCGTATCGACCGTGCGCGAGCGCACCACCCTGTAGCCGTCCACCAGCGGCACAACGCCCAACTTGCGGCGCAGCCTATACATCTTTAATATATAGAAGAGGGCCAGCAACAGGAGTATGGCGGAAACAGAGGCACAGAGGATGCAAAGGGCAAGCTCCAGCCCCCTCCTAACCTCCCCTAAAGGGGCGGGAAAGCCTGCCGAATGGAGTTCCTCCCCTTTAGGGGAGGTTAGGAGGGGTCTGGGGCTGGAGGTTAGGATTGGGCTGGTTTTTTTTGTGACAGTATAAACCTCCAAGCGCGGCCCGCTCAGCAACAGGCTGACGAGGGGCAGCAACAACAGATAGAGGCGTGCCCATCTGTAGGACACACGCTCGCGGAGCAATACCCAGTAGAGGGTCAGCAGCACGGCGGAGGCTGCCAGAAACTTGCCGTAGAATGTCAACAGTGCCATCATATCGCCATCTCCTTCAAAATTTCTTCCATTTCCTTTCGGCTAATCTTCTCGTGCTTCGCAAAGAAAGTGAGGAAGGCACTCAGCGACCCCTTGAACAGTGTGTTGCGTGTCTCGTCGAGGAAGCCAGCCACATATTCGTCGCGCTTCATCACGGGGCGATACACATTGGTCTTGCCCTGCCGCTCGAAGGCCACCACGCCCTTCCGGGTCAACACCTGCATCACGGTCAGCGTGGTGGTGTAGGCAGGTTTCGGTTCAGGCAGCTCGGCCTGCAGATCGTTCACGGTGGCCTGGCCCTTGTCCCACAGGATGTTCATCAAGTGCAGCTCGGCCCTTGTCAGTTGTTTGGTTTTCGTGTCGAAGTTCATAGTTCTTTTCTTTGAGTTTAAATAAATCTACGGCAAAAATAGTAGTTCCGCCCCACCCCCACAAATCTTTTCATAGTAGTTGACACTTTTCTGCCTGCAATTAAACTTGTTTAATAGTTCTACTATAAAAGTCGTAGATTGCCAGTATAATTTGAACACAGAGGCACAGAGATAACAATTAGGAATGAGGAATGAGGAGTTGATACTCAAATTGTGCATTATTTATCTCTGTGTCTCTGTGTTCTACAATGCACTCAACTACTCCACGCTGTCAGGCAACTGCGGCAGAGAGTCCAGCACATAGGCAGAATCCGCAGGGAAGCCGCTCTCCTCCCCCTGTCCGTCTTCATCGTCGTAGTCAATATACGTGTCCACCTGGGTGTTCCGATGCTGCTGCATGTAGTCAAAGAAGCGGGTGGCGTTGTTGATGAGCGTCATGATAAGCATCACCAGCGAGAGGAGCCAGACGATGGCCATCGTCACCTTGGTGGAGCGCGACAGGTTGCCCTCCTTCACGAAGAGCTGCCGCACGATGGCATAGATGGGTATGCCGATGGCCAGGACACCAAAGAAGATGCAGAGCCAGATGTTTGTGGAGTGGGTCTGGATGAAGTCGGGCACACGCTCCAAGCCTGAATGAGCCACATTGAAAGGCATCAGGTTGCCCAGGAAACCGCCCAATGTGCTGACCACCATAATGATGAAGACCACCAGGAGCAGCAGCATCAAGCCCAGCGGAAACAGCAGTATGGCCAGGAAAGCCCCAAAGAGCACCTTCAGCGCAGTGCTTCCGCTCTGCGGCTGCGTGTAGTTCGACTGAGCCGTGGCAGTAGCCGAGTCGCTCAGAATCTGTGCGTTCAGGCTCTCAGGGGTCACATCCTCGCCCCTCATGCGCAAGCGGTCTTCGGGCGAGAGTGCTTCGGGCACCAGAATCCACAGGGCCGTGTAGATGAGGGGCAACAGCAGTGCCCACTCGCCAAGGTACCACAGGTAGAGGGAGAGCACCATGAAACCCAGCCGCCACCACAGCGGGTCGCCCGTGCCGAGGTAGTTGGCCAGGCCAGCCAACACACCGCCCAACAGCTTGTTCTGCGGGTCGCGATAAAGCCAGCGGTTCTTCATGCGGGCCCTCATGCGGTCGAAGATGCGCTCGGAATGCTCTTCCCCCATGTTGTAGTGGAAGCCTGTCCCACCCTCTGCCGCAGCGGACCCGCCTGCCGAGCCGTCTGCCGTCGCGTGGGCAGCGGCTTCCCCGGCGGCCTCGGCTGGGTTCTCGATTTCCTCCGGATTGCCTATCTTCGCAATGATGCTCTTAATCGTGTCGATGTTCACCGCCTCCATGCCCTGCTGCTTGCGCTCCCACAGCAGTTCGGCCACACGGTGCTCGATGTCGTCGGCTATTTCCGCACCGCCCTCCTGACGGGCAAAGTAACTCTTCATGCTGCCCAGATAATGCTCCAGCAGTGCGTAGGCATCCTCGTCAATGGCGTACAAGGTACCAAACAGATTGATGCTAATGTTCTTTTTCATAATGTTTGTTGTTTTGACGAACCACAGATTTCTCGGATTGCACAAATTTTCCCGATCGGCCCTAATCTGTGTAATAAGACAATGAATGACACAGATTGCAGCGGCAGGAAAAGGCATCATCTGTGAAATTTGTGGAATCTGTGGTCTATCTGATTGAATATGTTCATTTACTTTAATTCTATATGTCTTATCTCTGTTTAAAGTTCCGCCTCGCTCGCGGGTCGGCCCGTCTTCAGTATCGCCACGGTGCGGGACAGCTGTTTCCAGCTCTCGTCCAGCTGGCGCAGGGCTTCCTCGCCGTCCAGCGTGAGGGCATAATACTTGCGCGGTGGACCCTGGGTGCTCTCCCGCCACTCATACTTCAGCAGCTTGTCGTTCTTCAGCCGCGTCAGCAGGGGGTAGAGCGTGCCCTCCACCACAATCATCTCCGCCTCCTTCAGTTGCGTGATGATGTCGTTAGCGTAGCTCGGTTGCCGGTGAATCAGCAACAGGATGCAGTATTCCAGCATCCCCTTACGCATCTGGGATTTGTTGTTTTCTACGTTCATTTCTATACCGTTTTTAGGGGTCAGTACTCTTTTTCGCTGCAAATCTATGCAATATTTTATTACTATGCAATACATAGTACCATAACTTAACTATCTTTAACCAAAATCACTTAGTTTCCGCCCCGTTCACAGTTCGCACCCAGCCCGTCAGGACTTCTTTCCCACTCCAACAAGATTTCTCCCCCACCCTGCCCGCATCAAAATCCCCTTTCCACTCGATTTCCCTGCAAAACCCGTCAAACAACCTACTCTTTTTTCCCGCACTGCACAACTTTCGCAGCGAGATAGGCAATTATTCTATAAATCATTGTTTGATTCTTAAGAATCACGCAATGATTCTTAAGAATCAAACAATGATTTACAAGAATCAAACAATGATTCTTAGTTTTATTGCCTATCTCGCCGCATTCAGTCCTCAGCACAAGCGTTTTTGCTTCACACACAGCGTCGGTTTCGACTGAAATGAGAACCGAAAAAGAGTGGGTCAGGAAATGGAGAGGAACGGTTTTTTTGTTAAAATGGCACACGGAGTGTTCGCAACCAACCATTTTATCTTTTAACTTTTAACTTTTAACTAAAAAAATCCGTAACTTTGCAGCCGCATGGAACAACTATCACGCATCAATCTGCCCAGGGTGGACTCTACCAACAGCTTCATCCGCGACATGCTCTCGCCCAGCGACCAGCTGGACGGCATCACACTGGTGGTGGCCGACGAACAAACCGCTGGACGCGGACAGGTGGGGAACCACTGGGAAGCGGAGCCTGGGAAGAACCTGACATTCTCCTTGCTTTGCCACCCCAATTTTCTGCTGGCCAGCGAGCAGTTCATTCTGTCGCAGTGCATGGCCTTGGCCATCCATCAGGCTTTGCTGGAGGAACTCTGGCAGACACCCGAAGCCTCTGCCCTGACCATCAAGTGGCCCAACGACATCTACGTGGCGGACCGCAAGATTTGCGGCACGCTCATCGAGTGCGACTTGCAGGGTAAGCACATCAGCAACTGCATCATCGGCACGGGACTGAATGTGAACCAGACGGCATTCCTGTCGGACGCGCCCAACCCTGTCTCTCTGAAACAGCTGACAGGGCGGGAACACGACCGAGAGAAGATGCTGGACAACATCGTGGCGAACTTCCTGCAACACTACGAGGGGGTGAAGAAGGGGGAATCGGACAAGGTGCGCACAGCCTACATGCAGCACCTCTACCGCCGCACTGGGTTTCACACCTTTGCCGACGTGCGCGGTGAGTTTCGGGCAGAGATTGCAGACATCGAGCCGACAGGACATTTGCGTCTGCGCTTTGAGAACGGCAACGTCTGCCGATATGAATTTAAAGAAGTAAGATTCGTCATCCATGAACACCAAACAAATACACATCGCTGATTACAACTATCCGCTGCCCGACGAGCGCATTGCCAAGTTTCCGCTGGCCGAGCGCGACAGCAGCAAACTCCTTATATATAATAAAGGAGTGGTCACCGAGGATGTCTTCACATCGCTGCCGGGCTACATCCCCAGCGGCTCGCTGATGGTCTTCAACAACACAAAGGTCATTCAGGCAAGGCTGCACTTCAGGAAGGAATCTCCAGAGGAAGGCGTGCAGGGTGCCCTCATCGAAGTCTTCTGCCTCGAACCGGCCCTGCCTGGCGACTATCAGCTGAACTTCTCCACCAAGGGGAGCGTGCAGTGGTACTGCCTCATCGGAAACCTGAAGAAGTGGAAGGAAGGCAAACTCTATCGGGAGATTGACATGGGCGGAGAGCGCGTCCGGCTTTCCTGTGAACGCAAAGGACTGCACGGCACCAGTCACATCGTGGAATTTTGCTGGAACGGCGACTACACCTGGGCTGAACTGCTCGACGCTATCGGCGAACTCCCCATTCCGCCCTACTTGGGCCGCAAGACGGAGGAGTCGGACAAGCGCACTTACCAGACCGTCTATTCCAAGATAAAAGGCTCGGTGGCTGCACCCACCGCAGGGCTTCACTTCACCGAGCGTGTCCTCACAGCTCTGGATGCGGCTGGCATTGACCGCGAAGAACTCACCCTCCACGTTGGCGCAGGAACCTTCAAGCCCGTGAAGAGCGAAACAATTGGCGACCACGACATGCACACCGAGCACATCGCCGTCCGCCGCCAAACCATCGAGAAGCTCATCCTCCACGGCGGCAAAGCCACTGCCGTCGGCACCACATCAGTCCGCACGCTGGAGAGCCTGTACTACATGGGGATTCTGGCTGGGCACGGAGAAGAGAATCTGCTACACGTCACCCAATGGATGCCCTACGAACAGACCGAGAACATCCCCACCCTGCAAGCCCTCCAGTGGCTGCTCGACTACATGGACCGCCACCAGCTCGACGTGCTCCACAGCTCCACCCAAATCATCATCGCTCCAGGCTACCGCTACCACATCGTGGAACGCATGGTCACCAACTTCCACCAGCCACAGAGCACACTGCTGCTGCTCGTCTCCGCCTTCGTCGGCGGCGACTGGCACACCATCTACGACTATGCCCTCAGCCACAACTTCCGCTTCCTCAGCTACGGCGACTCCTCACTGCTGATACCGTAAAGGAATGAGGAATTAGGAATTGATACTCAAATTGTAAAATGAAGATTCTTTCTTACGAAAGCGACTAAAGTCGATAAGAAAATGGTAGATAGAAGGAGTTAGAAGAAGATAGAAGGAGATAAAGGACGTTACAAAATTCAGTATTGTCTTCTATCTCCCTTTATCTCCCTCTATCTCCCTTTAACTTCCTCCCAAATTGTCAAATTGTAAATTGTCCAATTGTCAAATTATAAATTGTCCAATGAAACACCTACTAACCTGCACCCTGGCAGCACTCTCACTGACCGCTGCCGCACAGAACAACAAGAACGAGCAAGGAGAAATCTGGCTCGACATCAACGGCGTGCGCGACCTCACAGCCGACTCCATCGACATTGCCAACCAAGCACGACCCGTGCCGGGCAGCAGTCGCAAGGGCAACAACCCCGTCCTCTTCCTCGTGGGCAACAGCACCATGCGCACTGGCACACGCGGCAACGGCGACAACGGACAATGGGGATGGGGATTCTATGCCCATGAATACTACGACGAAGACAAGATTACCGTGGAGAACCACGCCCTCGGCGGCACCTCCCCGCGCACCTTCTACCTCGACCTCTGGGCACCCGTGGTGGCAGCCGTGCGCCCCGGCGACTATGTATTCCTGGAGTTAGGCCACAACGACAACGGTCCCATCGACTCCATCCGCGCCCGTTCCAGCTATCGCCCAGACGGCAAACTCTCCGTCACGGACGACTCCATTACTATATATAATAAGGTAAGGAAGAAGCAGGAGACCGTCTATACCTTTGGCGGATACACACGCCGCTTCATCAACGAAGTGCGCGAGCGAGGCGGTATCCCCGTACTCTTCACCCTCACGCCGCGCAACGCCTACGAAGCTGACGGCAAGACCATCCAGCGCAAACTCAACGACTTCACGCCCGCCATCTTCACCATTGGCAAGGAGATGTGCGTGCCTGTCATCGACCTGAACGACATTTCAGCCCGCAAGCTCGAACAGTACGGCCCATGGAAGACGGACTACCACTTCTACCTTGACAAGATTCACTCCTCTGCATTCGGAGCCATGATGAATGCCCGCAGTGCTGCCGAAGGCGTGGCCATGAGCACCGACCCGCAGCTCAAGCGGCTCCGCTCCTTCCTGAACGACAACGTAACGCCTCGTCGCTGCGACCAGAAACGCGAACAGGGCAAGCCCATGGTCTTCCTCTGTGGCGACTCCACAGGCAAGAACGAGGACAAGAAGCCCGACGGCATGTGGGGCTGGGGCAGTCAGGGCTACACCGTATTCGATGCCAAGAAATGCGTGTTCCAGAACCAGGCCAAGGCAGGACGCTCCACGCGCACCTACCTGGACGAAGGCCGCTGGGACGAAGTCTATAACTCACTCCAGCCCGGCGACTACGTGCTCATCCAGTTCGGCCACAACGACATCGGCGGCATAGACAAACAGAAAGAGCGCGGTGTCATCGCTTGTGCCGAAGACACCAGCCACGTCTATCACATGGAGTCAAACGGCAAGAACAAAGTCATCTACTCCTTCGGCTGGTACATCAAGAAGATGGTGCGCGACGCACAAGAAAAAGGAGCCATCCCCATCATCCTCAGCTTCACGCCCCGCAACGAATGGCATGAAGGCAAGGGCGAAGTGCGCGGCACCTTCTACCCCGTCAACGAAAAGCAGGGCCACCAGTACATTGAGCGTCGCAACGACCGCTACATTCCCCAGTGGGACAAGCAGATTGCCGACCAGTGCGGCTGCGCCTTCGTCGATGTGCACAACATCACCGCCGATGCCCTCGACAAACTGGGCAAAGAAAAGGCCGCAGCCTACTTCAACCACGACCACACCCACACCTCGCTCAAGGGCGCACAACTCAACGCCCAAAGCGTAGCCAAAGGTCTGCGAGCCATCAAGCACCCCGCAGCCAAGCTGCTGAAATGATGACGGTTTTTGCGGTTGTGCGGTTATACGGTTATGCGGTTGGGCGGTTGTTCCACCGCAGAACCGTAAAACCGTTAAGCGAAGCGACCGCAAAACCGTACAACCGCAGAACCGTCAATTCATCATGTACTTTGCCCAGTCAGAGAAGGATGTCTTGACGAAGTCGAAGACATACTTGTGGTCCGTGTAGTCATACATTTCGCCACGGAACACGGAAGCAGTGAGTTCGCAGTCGTTGAAGTTGAAGTACACATCGCCCCAACCCTCCGTCTTGTAGCTAATCCGGACATTCTCGTCCTCCAGTTTCCAGAAGAACTCGGCAAAGCCTGTCTGCTCCACCATGTGCTCATTCTTGAACTCCAGCTGATAGCCCGTACCATTCTTTGCGCCATTAGACGAAGCGACAAAACGGACCACCGCATAATTCCTTTCGTTGTTGAAGTCCCACTGCGAGTTATTCTTCTTGTAGCCCGAAACATAACCCTGCCAGTCGCCAACCAACCAGGTAGCCACATCCTGCGGCTCCTTCTTGTCGTCCTTCTTGCAACTAACGTTGAGCAACAGGGCCGTAGCAATCACAGCCATCAACAGAAAAATCTTTTTCATAAACAAACATTGATTTTTAGTTATACATAAAGAAATCGGCTGCAAATGTACGAAAAAGTTTTTGATTATCAGCAATCATTCCGTCAAATATTCTCCGTCCGCCCATCGCCAAGGCCAGCTTTACACATTTCCACCCCCACAACAAAGGGATGCGTCATTTCCTCCCGACGCATCCCTTTCACGTTATATAGATAGATGTATGTTACCAGAGGTCACCGTATGTGGGTTCTTCCGGTTCGTAGTCACCACGGTCTTTGCTGAGCACGTCTTTGGTTGAACTTGCGGACGTGCCATAGACCTTTGAACCTGCGGGACTGGCATCCAGCATAAATGTGTCAAGCGCAGTTGTAAATACTTCTGTTTTGGGTTGGATATATACCTTTTTCATAATATACTCTTCTGTTTTTATGTTACTGAAAAAAATTACTTCACAATGAACTTCTTGCCATTCTTGATGTAGATGCCCTTTGTTGGCTGGCTTACGCGCATACCGCTGAGGTTGTAGATGACACCGTCTTCCACATTCTGAGCATTCACGAGGTTGATGCCTGTAGCATCGTCCGTTCCTGTGTAATCAATGCGAATCTTAGCACCTGAGCTTTGGGCTGTCAGATAAGCACGGAAAGGCTTAGCCACGATGTCACTTGAAGCCACTTTGTAGAAACCTACACCATCGTTACCATTCTGCAATACATAACTACCTGTAGGTACTTTTGTTGTTTCAAACACACCCGTCATAGCACCAGAAACATTATTGGCATCAGCATCAATAGCAACGGAAGTACCTTCAAACGTGGCAGAACCGCTGCCATTCAGCAATACAGGAGTATTGGCAGGAATTGTAGTCTCCACAGCAGTAGCCGCAGCAGCATCACCACTTGTATAAGCCAATGTATAAGCAGTTACACCTTCTGGAATTGTAGCATCAAAAGGCAAGCAGAGTGTTCCAGCCTTTGCTGTCTCATTGATAGTCGTAGTATAAGAAGCACTTGTAGCAGTAAAGCCAGCAGGAGCCTTGAATGCATAACCGTCTGTCAACACGAGGTTAGCACAAGTTCCGTCAACGATTACGTTCTGGGCATTTGAAAGTACACCAGCATTTGCAATGAACAAAGCATTGAGGTTAGCAGGAGTAAGTTCAACATCGGTTGCGATTATTCCTGTAGCATCATAGGAAGTTGCAGAAGCATCTGCAAGAGCATCTGCAAGAGTTGCAGAACCCGGCAATTTACCTACAAGTGAGTATTTCCCCGTTGGTTTATAAGCAACAGGAACTTCACCACGACACATATAAGCCATAGAAACTTTTGCGGCAGAAACTCCAGTATAATCATTATATGCTTTGACACCCTTCAAGTATTTATATCCGCTTACCTTCACAACATAAGTACCAACACCCGTAATTTGAGAATATTCTGTCCATGTGGCAGTTGCATATTCGGCTATTGGTTTGGAATACAGTGTCACAACTTTCTCTTCTACATCATCCCAAATCCAAACACGCAATCCAGCTGTTTTTGATGTAGCTTCAGTTACTTCAAAACAGATATAATCATAGCCACTGATATTAACATGAGTTGATTCCTTATCACCATTGCCATCACCAAACGCTTGGCCTTGAACTGCTAATTCTTTGGGATAACTAACCGTATTTGCCCAATTCGTATTTGTGCCTGTCAAATTTTTCAAATCAGTTGTTCCAGCAGGTGCTTCATAAATGGAATTAGCTTCAATATATACGATATCAGGACGTTCCAAATAGACCTCTTTCACTTTAAATGAAGCAGGAGTAGTACTCCACGTACCACTTTTTGAATCTTCCCAATTACTACCCGAAAGAACGATTTTCGTAACATTATTTAAATAATCAACATTACCGCTCAATGTAAACTCATTCGTTCCGGTCTTTGTTGCTTTGAATGTATTACTATGATTGGTGTCATCCCCACTATAAACCAAAACACGAAAAAAATCGCAGTTTGTTAATTCATCAACCACAACAACCAATTTTTCCCAATTACGTAAATCCCCTTTAGGAATACCGCATTCTGTAAGTTCTGGACTTAATTGGTTGCCATAAGTTGCAGTCCAAGAGAAAGAAACATCTGTTCCATCCCATTTTTCATTATACTTACTAAGGTCTGCAAAAACCTTTTCAGCCTGTACCCCCACACTGACCACACATAGTGCCAGTGCGAACATTAGTTTAGTAAAATTTCTCATTTTTGAAATAAAATTAGAATTAAATGATTAAATTGATGTTAGTTGAGTTTTTTTGCTTTGCGAATTGCGCGGCAAAGTTCGCAATTTATTGGTGTTTAAAGGTATATTATATGTATCACGCGCTTTGGCGCGTGATACATCCATGGATGTCGAAACATGAAAGGGAACTTTTGTAACAGAAATTGCGTGCAAAACCAAGCTGAATGGGGTGAAAACGCGGTGAGAGTGAAGAGAATAACGGACGGCTGTGCGGAAAGAAATCGGTGTCGGTGGGAAGGGAAATCAGTCTTGTCTGCAATGAAAGTTGACGCAACGGCGTTGTTTTTGTAAACAACGCCGTTGTTTCTAAAAACATCGCTCGTTGTTTTTACAAACAACGCCGTTGCGTCAACTTTATTTCGCAGTGGGTGTGGTTTTGGTGTGAAGTGAGGAGAAAAAGTGTTGGAAGTGGGGGCGGAATGGGAGTGGGGCGGGGATTTCGTCAGACAGAAATGGCACACAAATATTGATGAAAAATTCATGGGTAATTTTTCTGTAAAGGGAGGGAGGGTTGCAGCGGGGGGGAGGGGGTGAAGAAAGGAGTAACTCCGCAGTTTTGGGGACTGCGAAGTTACTCCTAATTATTTTCGTATAGACAAGCTTTGCTGTTACTGGGCCAGATACTCGTCGATGAGGTTGGTGATGTCGTCGAGGGTAATGGTGGAGCCTTCGGTGAGGTATTCGTCGATGAGGGCTGTGATGTCGTCGAGGGTGACAACAGCCTTTGGAGCCTTCACGTCGGCACCAACGGGCACTTCGTCAGAGTCGTAGGTCAGTCGCCAGTTGTCGAGCTTGAACCAGCCAATGCCCTGGTTGCGTGCCACGCCGTCGCGGTCCACGTTGTTGGTGCGGAAGCCGATGTGGATGTCACCCTTTTCGGCAAGGCCGAAGGTGAGGCTGACGGTGTGGGAGTAGTCGCTGCGGGGTGATTCACACTCGTGGCCAGCATAGTTGATGTGTGGCACCTGAATGTCTTCCACGAGGTTGTCGATGGCGACAGCGTCTTGTGCGTCCTTTGGCAGGTTATTAGCATAGTTGCTTTCGTAAGAGTACATGGCTACGTAGTCGTTGGCGAAGATGCGCTGCGTGGTGATGCAGTAGCCAGCCCAGTTGTACTGCACGAGCACGTCGCAGGTGAGTGTGTAGGTACCTGCTGGCATGGCGGTGAGTGTCTGGGAGAGTTCCACTTCGGGGATTACGTCGTTCCAGATACCCCAGAGGCGTTCACCGTCGGTGTACTGGTGGTCAACCCATGTGCCGTCTTCGAGTTCCAGGCCGATGTTGTCGCCGCCGTTGATGGCGCACCATCCGCTGACGCCGGCTGCCTGAATCTCAGACTTGGTGGTGCACTGTGCGCCATTGAGGTAGAGGTTCCAGCCCTTGGGTGCGTTCTCTACGCCGCCCGATGCGGGAGTGCCCTGTGCAGAGTAGTCTTCGAAGGATGGGTTCTGGATGTAGTCGGTGAGTTCCATGCCCGGCTCGATTTCGTCGCTCTGGATGCAGGCTTGCAGGGCTTCGTCGAGGCCGGCGATGATGGAGTCGATGGCTGCCTGGTCGGCTGCGGTGCCGTTCATGTAGGCTTCTTCGGCCTCCATGATGACGTCGGAGTAGATGTCGGCACCCATCTTGGTGGAGTACTGGTCGAGGTAGCCGTAGTGCTGCTCGATGGCTTCGCCCAGCTTCTGGTATGCCTTCACGCTGGCATTGACGACGACGAGGAGTTCTTTGGCTGCAAAGATGCCGCTGACGATTTCGTCGAGGGTGTTGTCTTCGGTCATGGTGCCGAGGTTGTCAACCTGGTCGGCGAGTTGTTCGGCTATGGTTGCCGACATGGGTTCCTGTGCGGCGTTGTAGGTCTGGAGGATGTCGGCGTAGTGGTCGTAGATGGCGATGCCGTCGGCTGGGATGTAGCCGAGCTTCTGGATGCGGAAGTTGTCGGTCTTGAACCATCCGTCGCCGCCTGCGCTGTTGTTGGTGGTGCGACCTGCGGCTGCAATGTTGCCGTCGGTGCGTACACCGAAGGTGAGTGTGCCGTCATAGACGAATGCGCGCACTTCCACGGGGAACATGGTGCGGTCGGTCACTTCCTCGGCGTTGCCGGCAAAGGCATAGACTTCGGAGGGGTCGAGCTGGCTGAGGTCGTAGTCTTCCTCCATGCCGTAGTAGGTGGAGTTGAGGTTGCCGAAGATGCGCTGTGTGGTGAGGCGGCTGCCACCACCGTTGGCTCCTGCCATGAGGCCGGCTGTGACGAGGTAGGTACCGTTGTCGAGTCCGCTGATGGTCTGGCTGAGTTCGTAGGTGGGCACGGATGATGTCCAGAGGCCGAAGCCGTAGTCACCGTCCTTGGGGTCGCCGTCGCAGTCGTTGTTCACGCCGTGCCAGTTGGCGATGCCTGCGCTCTGCACTTCGGCGGCTGTGGTCACTTGCTTGCCGTTGACATAGACGTTCCAGCCGTAGGGCGGAGCGGCTACGCTGGTGGTCTGGTTGCCGTTCTGTGCGCTGAGGTCCTCGAAGGACATGTTCTTGCCGAGGCTGGTCACGTCGCCTGTGCCCATGCTGTAATCAGTTTCGGCTTGCTTCAGGGTCTCGGTGGCTGCTGCGAGGGCGGCAGCGTCGGTGGTCTTGTTGAAGATGTCGAGCGCGTTCTCGATGGCTGCGGTAAGCACGGGGTCTTCGTCTTCGTTGAGGACGAGGGCGTTTTCAATCTCGTTGTAGAGGGCTACCTTCTGGCTGAGCATCTCGTTGATGACGGCGACATCCTCCTCGTTGTATTCGGGTGAGGTGTAGAGGGCTGCGGCTGCTTCGTAGCTGAGGGCAAAGCCTTCGGCATATTCGTCGATGACGCAGTAGTTTTCCTCGAAGTCGTTGATGGCTTTCACCACCTTCATGTCTGCCATGTAGGCGGGGATGTTCTCGACGGAGACGAAGCCCCAGAGGAAGGTGGTGGAGTCGTTGGCGGCAAAGAAGAGGTCGCCTGTTGCCTCGTTGTCGGTCTCGGTGATGCCGCCGTAGCAGTCGGGGTAATAAGGGCCACCGTAGTAGGTGGCAACGAAATACTGGCTGCCGTTGTTGAGGTGCATACGCAGGTCGCTTGTGGGGGTGAAGGGTGCTTGTGCCAGTGCTGCGCTGTTGTTGCCTTCGCCGAGGATGAGGTTGCAGAAGTTGTTTTCCTTCTGGTCAACACCCCACTTGACTTCGTCGGCAATGAAGTTGACGTTGGGTGAGCCTTCGGGGAAGCCGAGATAGAGGAGGCCTGGCACGGTCTCCATGATGGGGTTGCCTTCCTCGTCGTACTCGCCTGTCTCCACTTCCTGTGTGGTTGGGCGTGTGAAGGACCATGTGCCGTCTGCATTCTGAAGCGCGGAGAAGGCGTGGTCGGCATACTTGGAGTCTGATTCGCCAAGGAAGTAGAGTGCGCCGTCCCAGGTGGTGCGACTCATGTACTGACTGGCTGTCTGTGCTTTGTTGACAAGCACGTACTCATGCCCGCTAACGAGTGTTTCGGGCTTTACTTTCGGGTCAACGCCTGCCTGAGCAGCGAGCGTTGAGAGCAAAAGTGAAGAAAGTAGAATTTGTTTCTTCATAAGTTAGTAAAAGGATTAAATGATGAATAGGTTTGAATTGTAAGGGGTTATTTGGCTACAAATGTACACATTCGGAGCGAGTAATGAATAAAGAAGCATAAAAAAAACGAAAGATTTTTAGATATTTTATGAAAGAACATCTAAAAACCTTTCATTTTGAGCGTGTTTTGCTGTTATTTCACGGTCAAGGCACGGCCAGTGTAGGTGACGGTCTTCTCGGTGCCGCCGATGACCTTCACGTGGAAGGTGCGCGTCTGGAGCATTCCGGGGAAGGAGCCTGTGCGCCGCCCGATGGTGAGGGTCTTGCTGCGGTCGTTCCAGGTGAGGGGAATGGTGGTGTAGCTGCCCTGTTCGTAGTTGTAGTTGTCGCCCTCGTCTTCGTAGAGGGTGAAGGTGGTGTCGGCTCCCGGATAGACGACGATGTCGAGATTGTCAAACTTGTTCTCGTTGGCATACTGCACGGCAGGGCCGAGGGGCAGGATGGAGCCAGCCTTGATGTAGAGGGGCGAATGGCTGAGGGGTGCACTGGCCTTGAGGGTCTGGCCGCCCGTGAGAAGGGTGCCTGTCCAGTAGTCGTACCACTGGGTGCCGGCTGGCAGATAGACGCTGTAGGTCTTGGCTGCTGTCCAATCGACCTTGGCGTAGGTTTCGCGCTCGCCTTCTTTCTTGTCCCAGCCCGACATGGGGTCGGTGCGGACAATCTTCTCTTGGGTGTAGAGTGGGTCGATGACGGGACAGACGAGGACGTTGTGGCCGAACATATATTGGCGGTTGTTGTTCCAGGTCTGGCGGTCGGCCTTGAAGTCCATGAAGAGGGCACGCATGAAGGAGTCGTCGTGCTTGGTCACCTGCCACGACTGGCTGTAGATGTAGGGCAGGAAGCGGTAGCGCAGTTTCACTGCATCGATGAGTGCGTCATAGACGGGTTCGCCCTGTTTGCCAAAGTAGTAGAGTTCGCGGTAGATGTCGGCACCGTGGCTGCGCATCATGGGGGTGAAGGCTCCGAACTGCATCCAGCGCACGTAGAGCTCCTGGTACTGCGGATTGCGCACGGCTGAGTTTGTGCCCTGCGTGTTGTAGGAGCCAGCAAAGAATCCGCCAATGTCGGCATTGACGTTGGGATTGGCTGTCAGCGTGTAGTTCAGGCAGATGGGCACCTGCTTGCGGAAGCTGTCCCACGAACTGCCTATGTCGCCGCTCCAGGTGTTGGCTCCGTAACGCTGCTGACCGGCAAAGTAGGAACGGGTGAGGATGAAGACGCGCTTGTCGGAGCTGACGGCACGCTGGTGGTCATACACACCGCCCACGGTCATCAGCGGGAAGGCGTTGCGCACACTGCGGAAGGAACCCATGGCCGTCAGTTCGTCGAGGTCGCTGTCTTTGTAGCTGTGGTGGTCGGGGTCGGTAGAGTCCATCCACCATGCGTCGATGCCCATCTTGTGGAGGCGGGAGAGGTTTTGCCAGTAGATGTCGCGAGCTTCTGCATTATAGACATCATAGACGCGCACCCCGCTGGGGTAGTCCATGCGCGGTGGCCACTGGGGTAGTCCGCTCTGTGGCCAGGTCTCGAAGCTGAGCAGCATTCCTTTGTCCTTCATTTCCCTGAAGGCTTTGGTCTCAGGGCCGAAGGAGGCCCAGATGGAGATGCTGATGTGGGCGTTCTGCTTGTGCACTTCGTTTATCATGTCCTGTGCGCGGTCGAACTCAGGGTTGAGGAACTCCATGGCGTTCCAGTTGTAGTTGCTGCCCCAGTATTGCCAGTCCTGAATGATGCCGTCGAAGGGTATCTTCAGATCGCGGTACTTGTGTACGACTTCGAGCAGTTCGTGCTGTGACTTGTAGCGTTCACGCGACTGGTGGAAGCCATACGTCCACAGCGGGAACATGGGCACTTCGCCTGTGAGGTGGCGCATTTCGGCAATCACGCCGTCTGCATCGCCGCCATAGATGAAGTAGTAGTCAACGAGCTTGCCCACCTCGGACTCCAACACGACGTTGCCAGCCTGTCCTTCGGCTGGTGTGGTGAACTGTGTGGGCGAGTAGTTGTCCCAGTAGATGCCGTAGCCCTTAATGGTCTGATAGAAGTGGGCGTAGTCTTCGAGGTTGCTCTGCTGCATCTTGCGGTCTTCGCCGCGCTGACTCATCTTGCCGTTTTGCAAAAGACCGACACCATAGATGCCTTCGTCGGCTTCCACCGAGAAGGCTTGCTTCACGCGGTAGGCTCCCTTGTCGGGGCCGTCGGCAATGGGGGTGAAGGCGCAGTCGCTTTCGGCTGTGAGCAGATTGCCCTTGCTGTCGGAGAAGCTGACTTTTCCGTTCTTTACGGTGACGGTGAGGGCAGCGGACTTATAGACGGTGGCTCCGTCTCGCTCGGTCTGGCTGACCTTCACTTTCTCTGGACTGCTGACAACAACGAGCGATTTCTTCTCTACGTTGCCTTGTCCATTGTTCTTTACGATGCGTACCGTGCGAGGTGTGTAGAACTCCACGGTCTGTGCCCAGCTTGTTGTTCCAAGCAATAGGGTCAAGAAAAACAGTACCTTTCTTTTCATTATGGTTTTGTGGTTTTGAGGGTTTGCGGTTGTGCGGTTAGACGGTTGTGCGGTTTTGCGGTCGCTTCGCTTTACGGTTTTGCGGTAAGAACCGTACAACCGTATGACCGCACAACCGCATAACCGAACTTAATATCCAAAGTATGTTTCGAGGCGTTTGCGCTCCTTGGCTGTAATCTGGATGACAGAGCCATGGCGCGGTGTGAAGTTGCCTTTGGTGGGCGTGTCCTTCACGTACTCAAAGTTTTTCAGGTCGCCCTTGCAGAACTGGTAGTGCCCGTTGGCATAGCAGTCGTACATCAGGATGTACTCATCGCTGCCAATCAGCGGGAACACCGACGAACCCTCCACAGGGTACTGCCTTGGCTTCTGCAAGTGTCGCCACTCCACGGTGTAAGGGCCTGTCAGCGACGGACTGGTAGCCCGCATCACGCCTTGCCGCGTGCGCCAACCACCGTTGGGGCCAGCTGGATTGATGACACTGCGGCCTTCGTCCTTGAAGAACAGCACGTACTCCTTGTTCCGCTTGTCATAGACAATGTCACCGTCAATGCTTGCCTTGCCGAAGTCAAAAAGCAGTTGCGGCTCGGTGATGTCGGTGAAGTCCTCGTTGGCATAGCTGTAGAACAGCTTGAAATAAGGCTGGTTGAACTTTGGGTCATCCGTGGGGTACTCCCAGTCGTGACGACCAATCGAGTAGTAAATCATGTACTTCCGCTCCACGGGGTCCCAGATGGTCTGCGGTGCCCACACAGCGTGCAGGTTCTTGCGGTCAAAGCCTGGCAGATTGGGGAAACGAGTCGGAAAGTCGATGGCCGTGTGCTGCCAATGAATCAGGTCGGTCGATTTCATCAGAATCAGCCCGTCATTACTTTGCCAGCCCTCGCTGGACCTCATGTCGGTCAGCACCATGTAGAACGTCTTGCCATCCCTGCCACGGATAATGTGGGGGTCGCGGATGGAATGTTTCAAGGAAATGCTGTCGCTCGCCACCACAGGCTTGCCGTCATTCAGCGAGCGATAGTTGAAGCCGTCGTCGCTGATGGCAAAGCGTATCTGCTCGCCTTCGGGTGTGTTGTTGGAGAAAAACGCAAAGAGATAGCTCGTGTATTTCTTTGCCTGTGCCGTCACACTCAGCAGCGTGAGGACACTCAGAAGGAAGGTCTTCATTTTCCGCTATTCAGATATTTGTCAATCAGTTTTGCAATGTCTTCGATAGTAATCCGGCCTGTATTCTCCACCGATAGGTACAGGTCAATCAAGGCCGTAATGTCCTCCAGCGTCACCACTTCGTCCGTTGGCAGAATGTCGCTGTCCATATAGGCCGACACTTCGCCCAGGTCTTCCATCACCTTGGCAATCTCTTCAGCCGTGAGCGGATAATTATAGATGCGGAAGTCGTCCAGATAACCCTTGAAGAACGGGTCTGCCACAAACTGGCTGCGACCCAGATAGCACAGCACAGGGGCAATGTCGCTGGGCTTGATGGTGAAGGCAGAAGACGTAGCCACTTCTGCACCGTCCACATACAGCTTCACCTCCACATGGCCATCCTCCATGGGGCGAATCGTGACGGCCACATGCTTCCACTGCGTCAACTTCAGCTTTGAACCAGCGGAAAGTATCTGCTCGTCGCCGCCATTCTTCATCACGAAGCGCATTTCTGAACCATTCGACGGTGTCAGGAACATATAGTTGTCCGTGCCATTGCCAAAGTCGAAGATGCGCTGCCAGTTGTTTCCGCCGCTCCAGCGCACCCAGAAAGCCAGCGTCATGGAGTCGAGGCCACAGGCTGCGTAAGGCAGCTGTAGGTAACTGTTCTGTGCAGTCAGGTTGAGCGACTGCTTGCCCGACTTAATCATGGCTGCCACCGTAGTGTACTTCTCGGTGCCATAGAGCGAGGCCGTCATCTGATTGGCGGTCTTGTCGAGCAAATCGCCGTCAAACTGCTGCTGCACCACAAGCCGACGGCTGTCCTGCGTCACAGCCTCCACCTCTTCCGAGGCAGCAGAGCGGTTGCCTGCACGGTCCACAGCCAACACCTTATATATATATGTATGGCCCAGCCGAGCCGTATTGTCGAGGAACGTGGTCAGCGTGTCGCCACGTCCAATGGTGTTCCACACACCGTCTTCAGCCCGAAGCACCGTGTAGCAAATGGGGTCTGCATCCTCCACAGCCGTCCAGTCCAGCCTGATGCTTCCCGTCTGTGGTGTAGCCAGCAGACCTGTGGGGGCAGCAGGAGCTTTTGTATCGTTCTTTGTGTCGATGGGCTGAAAACGCCACATATATTTCTTTCGGTTCGCAGCAGTCGTTTTTTCTGTCGGTGCGTCTTGCAGGGTCACATTGCTACCCGAAGTCGTGCTGCCGCAATACAGATATTTCCCGCTCAGCCTGTTCACGATAAACCAGTAGCCTTCGCCCGCATACTTCAGCAACCACTGTTCTTCCATGGCATGACCCGCATCGAAGCAGATGACACCAGCCCCCGAACCCAGGTTCAAGTTCAGCAGATTCAGGTGTGTGGCTGTCAGCTTCGGGTTGGCATTGTCAATGAACCAGTAAGAGCAGTCGCCGTCCGTATGTCCAGGCGTTACGTTCCACTGCTGAGTATAGCCCGAAGTCACACGCGATGCACTCTGCACATTCGACGAACCCTTGTACGTCAGCATCTTCTTGCTCGAAAGGTTCATGATTTGGTACGTACCATCTACAGGTTCATTGGGCACATCTTCGCCCCAAGTAACGTCAAACGAATACTCTGCATTGATTTGCCCCTTCTGGTAGCCCGTGCCACCCGGCAAATCATACACAAACTCGCGCGTAGGGCCATAGCCGTTAAAGAACACATCCCGCGTCGTCGAGACAAACCGATAGCTGGAATTGTTGGCCTGACGCTCCGACGAACCGATGTAGCCATGCACCTCGCCCGTCGAGTCATTCCGATACACTGCGCCCGCCGTCCAGTGTGTGCGGTCTTCGCCATAGCCAATGCGCACACCCTCATTGCTGTCAATGCAGAACTGGCCACGGGCACGGCTGTCGAAGCCCCACCAAATGCCGTTCTGCATACCGTATTGCACGCCCACAATGGCTTCGCCCACATTATGCAACTCATCGCCCGTGGCCACCTTGCCGTCGGCTCTCACTTGGGTGAAGAAGTTGGCGTAATTGTCAAACGAACCTGCCAGCTGGTGCGTATTGCCCTCATCCACATAGTCCTTCAGGTAATTGTACCAAGGCAGGGCCTGGTCGCAGTTCAGCGTATTGCCACCCGAAATGCGGATGCTGTCGAAGAAGGAATCTTCCCTAATCCACTTGCAAATCTGCAGGAAGTCGGCCTTGTTCCCCTCCTTCCAGCCGCTGTAGTCAGGTTCATTGAAGGGCGAAACCGAATAGACCGTCATGCCCAGCTCCTGTGCATACTTCACCGAAGCCTTCAGGCATTTATACCACTCATACCAGTTGTCCGCATAGTTCTCGCGATACTCCGGATGATTCTCGTCCAGATAAGCCTCCTGGTCAGCTGTGAAGTTAATCAAGGTCACCCCCGTGATATTTTTGATGTTGTCGCAACGCGACTTCAACGCCCGCTTCTGAGCTGCTGTCAGCTCATAGTCGCCGTTCCCCTTATCCACCACGAGGTCGGTAAGCTGATACGTCACGCGGCCAATTGCCAAATGCTCCTTGCCTATCCAGTTTGCGCCACGGCGAATATTGAAGTCCCAGTTCCAGGCCGCATCCATTCCCCAATTCACCTTATACTCTGCGCCCTTGGCAGACACGTCAAACGGAATCGTGCAATCCGTCACTTTATGCGCACGCAAAAAATCAGACCCCGTCTGAGCCGTCGCTGTCAAGACCGCGCATAGCATCCCGACCGACACAAGAAAACCTTTTTTCATAATCAGCAGTAAGATATTAGTTTGATTTCGCTGCAAATGTACAAAAAAACAAACAAATACCACAAAAACAAACAAGAAAATCACAATGCACAATGCACAATTAACAATTAACAATTCACAATTGGAGTATCCATGGCTTGCTTGTCCATACTCCAATTGTGAATTGTTAATTGTGAATTGTTAATTAAAAAACTCCTTAGTCCTTCAGCGAATAAGTCACCGTGGTCACCACACGCACTTTCTTGATATACGGCGTGTTCTCGTCACGGTCGTCAATAGAGAACTGGCCTTGGTCGGCAGTAACAATCTTGTTGAGCTGGCTATGCGAATTTTCGGCAAACTGCAAGGCAGTCTTTTCCGCATTCTCAATGGCCTCGCGCATCATCTGAGGTTTCATTTCCTTGAAGGCAACAAAGTCGTAGTGAATGGGGGCTTCGTAGCCACCGTCAACAATGGCAATGCCCTGCTGCAGGAGTTCGCCTTGGCGGGCAATGATGCTGCGGACAAGTTTCACATTGCTGGAAACCACCGTGATGGTAGAAGTGATGTTGTAGCGGTAGTCACGTCGGTTCTCGCCATATCGCTCTGCGTTCAGGTCGATGACCGTCGGGGCATTCACACTGATTTCTTCCTGCTTCACACCATTCTTCAGCAGGAACTGCTTGATGGCAGCAGTCGTGGCGTTAATCTTGCTGTACAGCGAAGGCAGGTCGTTGCCCAGCTCCTTGGTCTGTATCGGCCACGTCACCTTGTCGGCTTCCACTTCCTTCTCAGCCAACCCCTTCACCGTCACCCTGCGGTCACGATTCGTAAAGTTGTCAATTCCACCCTTGAGGCTAAGCCCCAAAACAACCAGTCCCAGCAGAATGCCTGTAGCAATGATGCAGGCTTCCTTGATTTGATTTTTCTTTTCCATGTTGTTTGTTAATTTATTGTTGTTGGAAGTATAAAACGAAAGCCATTCTGTGTTTATTGTCTTTCTGCCGAAACTTTTTCCTCATTCCAGCTGTACAACTTAGCCACCAAAGCACCGCTGATGTTGTGCCACACACTGAAGATGGCTCCAGGAATGGTCGCCATAGGGAACATCGCAAAATGCAGAATGGCCAGACTGGAAGCCAGTCCAGAGTTTTGCATCCCCACTTCAATAGAAATGGCAGCCCGCTTGGAATGAGAAAGTTGCAGCAGCCGACCAATGGCATAACCCAAGCCCAGTCCGCTCAGATTGTGGAGCACCACGACGAGCACCACCAGCAGTCCGCCCGTGAGCAACTTGGCGGCATTGTGCCCCACAATGATGCCCACCAGCAACGCAATCATCAGCGACGAAAAGGCTGGCAGATAAGCCACAGCACTCCTCGTCAGCCGAGGCAAATAGCGTTGCATCAGGAAACCCAAAAAGATGGGGAGTATCACCACATACAAGATGGACTGCAACATTCCCCAAGTGTCAACATCGACAAACTTTCCAGCCAGCAGCCAAGTCAGTAACGGCGTGAGCAGCGGAGCCAGCACCGTAGATGTAGCCGTCATGCCCACCGAGAGAGCCAAGTCTCCCTTTGCCAGATAGGTTATCACATTCGACGCAGTCCCACCCGGACAACACCCCACCAGAATCACGCCCAAAGCCAAATCGTCGGGCAGCCGGAATGCCCGCACCAGCAGCCACGCCATCAGCGGCATCACCGTAAACTGCGCCAGACACCCCGTCAGCACATCCTTCGGACGGCTAAACACCACCCTGAAATCCTCCAGCTTCAACGTCAGTCCCATGCCAAACATGATCAAGCCCAACATCGGATTGATCACCCAAGTCCCCACCCTGCAGAAAGGCTCCGGCACACACACAGCCACCACAGCCAGCCCCAGCACCAAAGCCCCCATCCAGCGGGAAATGAAATTACAAAGTTGTTGCAGCATCTTTTTACGGAATATTTTATGCGATAATTTGTTTTACAATAAACTTTTCAGGATTAAACCCCGCCTTGACAATCCACGGATTTTCTTTAAGAAGTTGTTCCACGACATTGTCTCCCTGCTTACACACAAGACAGCCCAGCACCTGACAGTTTTCTATTTCCACACCTTCATTCGGAGCAATCGTGTACCCCTCAGTAGTATAAATAATGTATTCGTTCATTTTTCGTCTGCTATTTAAAGATTCGTCCTGCAAATGTGTCAGTATATGTCCGCATAATATTAAGATGTACGGGAAGGTAGTCAGGCAAGCTTTCCAAATACTCCAAGTCAAAAACCAGCCGTGGGTCGTTGTCATTACTTTCGGGATGAATCTCCGACTTTCTCCCGATTCGTGCAATCTTAATGAGATAAAGGTCACGGACCCCCCGCCCTTTGATATAGGGCATAAAATAATACAATTTGTTCAATGCAATGGTCGAAGGGAAAGCCTTTGTTTTTCCTGTATAGTAAACCTTCGTTGGTGTTTCCGCAAGAAAATAGTCTTGGTTGTCAGGCTTTACAAATGCAATAAGCAGATGCTTGGTCTCATCCAGTTTGTATGTTTTCTTCGGGCGATTGACGACAAGGTTTCCCTGCATATTGCCAGCAAACAAGCCAAAATCCAGCATGGGGTTTGCCTCTCGCTGAATGTGGATAGGGCGTGAAGAAACAGGCTCTTCGTCATAAATGAAGCGAAAGAGGCTTTTGCCTATTTGTTCAACAACACCACACACCAATGCATTCCCCATCAAGAAAGCACGTCTTCCGTCTGTAACTTCGGGGTGCAGCGTGTGATTATCGGGAAACATATTCAGGCGTTCCAGTTCAAGCGGCAGCAATCGGCGATAGCGACCAGAGGGAGTTTGAACAATGTGCTTAAAGCGGGATGGAGCAGCCCCACCCTCCCCTGTTATGACCGTGCGGGATGGTCTGTCCAGGTAATCAGGAAAAGCGATAGCCCCCTCTTTATACACATACTCATGGCCTTCTTTGGAAACGCGGTTAATCTTTTTCTCCCCCTTTTCATATTGCCATTTGGTCAACTCTTCTTCAGTAATAAAGAACTCTTCTGGAACAAATTTTTCATCTACCAGATTGTCGCCCAAAGTCTGACCTGTTCCGTCATAGACAGCATCGGCATCTACGGAATACACATGGCGATTCCAAATCATTCCCGCATTGCCAAACGGACTATCTTTCCCACCCTTGTTAAAGTTAGCAGAAACCTCTTGAATCGTTCCGTCAATGTCAAACTGGGATTGCGACTTTTCTCGCGGAGTAAAAGGGAAAGCTTGTGCCATCACACCGTCATAAAGCACCCAGTGATTCATCTGTGCAAGTTTCCGCCCAATGGCCGAATCAGACTGATAACCCGTAATATAAGTTCTTTTTCTCCGTTGTGGCATTCCATAGTCCGCAGCATTGATAATGCGCCACTCCACGATATAGCCAAGGTCTGACAAAGAAGCAAGAATAATGGCAAAGTCACGTCCGCGCTGCTTCGAGGGAGAACCAAGAAGGCGGTCCACATTCTCAAAAAACACATACTTAGGTCGTGCATCACCTTTTTCTAAAAGAATCCGATAGATTTGCCACCAAAGCACCCCTTTTTGTCCTTCTATTCCGCCTGAGCGATTCAATGTTGTTGCCACAGAATAGTCTTGACAGGGAAATCCGCCCACCAACAGGTCGTGGTCTGGTATGTCCTTGGTTGGCACAAGATTTATATCCTTATTAGAATGTCCTTTCGTACCAAAGCGGGCTGTATATACAAGGGATGCGTCCTGATGTACGGTGGAAGGCTCCCACTGGTTGTTCCAAATCGTGTCAAAAGCATCCGAGGCACCTTCCAAACCGATGCGGAATCCCCCGACACCAGCAAAGAGTTCGACAACACGTATATTTTTATTCGTTTTGGACATTGCTTTCTACAATTTCTTTTACATAGCTGTTATTAAACCAATAACAATACTTCTTCACAAATCCTCCGTGCGGGCTGAGAGCTTTGTCTTTGGCGTTTTGGGCTTTGGGGCGGACATGGAATCGTTTGTTTTTATGTGCATTGAAGTATTGAGGGGCAATTTTGTTCTCTCTGACACATTCACGAATATGCAGCCAGTATTTTTCTGCCAACTCCAAGTCTGCCACTGACATTGTCCAAAAGAAAGCACGTTCAAAAGAATATGAATTTTCCTCTATCAGCACTCCGCGCTTATTCCTATACTGTATTTTATCGCCATTCGCCCTGAAAACCGCAAATAGGAAACGCCCGCTAAAAATCTCGTAAAGACGTGACTCATACCAGTCCTCATTGTCGCAAACTTCAAAATAATTGATGTTTTCAAACGACATCGATTCGTGAATACCACCATCTGCCTCAACACGAATCGTCTTTAATTGCAACCCTGCTTTCTTAAATTCTTCCGTAAGATTTACTTTTCCCGGCCTCCCAAGTATAATCCGATTTGCAATAAGGGCATACTTATCTTTAGACGTGTCGAATGATGTTCCTAAAGCTGCACATAATTGCCGATAGCTCAAACCTTGATAAGGACTGATTCTCTGCAACAATGCTTCTTCAAAGCTGCTGTCCTTCAGTTCTTCTGCTCTGAACACCTGAAGCTCACCTGAACGGCTTCGGCAGTTTACAACAGCACTCTTTTTGCTGCGCTTGATGTATTCGAGCACAGTCCGCATATAGGCTGGCTTCAACGAGAAAGCCCTTCCTGGTGCTTCCACATCAGAATAAGGCTGCCGATGCAACTTGTCACCTTTATGGCCTTTCCGACAAGCCCCCAGATATTCCGTATCTCCCTCCGACAGAAGATGGGCTTCGCCACGCCTTATTTTATCGACAATGACATCATAATCATGCTTGATAATCAGCAGGTCTTTTTCTGGAACTTCCCAAAGTGCGATATAAAGGAAGTAATAGTCAAACATCTGTCTGTCCTTTTCCCACAAATAGAAAAGCAACAGCATAAGGCGAAACTTCTTGTAAAAAAGCGACATCTCAAATGTTTGATTAACCACTTCATGATAGTTAATCATGTCGATGACCAGGCGTTCTTTTATCTGAAGCGTGAAGTCCTTCAACTGCTTCAGTCCCGTTGTTTTAAGCTCAACACCCGCTTCATTAAAGTCTGGTTCAGGCTTACTGTTCGGCTTGTAATGATAATACAATTCTTCAACCATTTGCCCCAAGCCACCTTTGTTCCTGGAGTCAAAGTTTTTGATGACATCGTCACCCACCACCTCACGGAGTGTGTGGCCGATAAGAGGGACAGCATAGTTGAAAATTGATATGGGGTCTGCCTTGTCGTACATTGATTTGTCCTTTTTTCTGGAGAGGTATTAAAACCGCTGCAAAGTTAGTTATTTTTTCGTAAACAAAGTATCAACTTAGATACAAATCTGAACGAAGAAAGCACGCTCTACGCAATGGAAATTTGCAATGACAAGCACGGAAATGGCAGGGTGTGGCAATGAAAGTTGACGCAACGGCGTTGTTTGTAAAAACAACGAGCGATGTTTTTAGAAACAACGGCGATGTTTTCAAAAACAACGCCGTTGCGTCAACTTTTGTTGGGAGTGTGGATGGATTTGGTGCGAAGGGGGGAAATTTTTGGTGCGAATGGAGGGAAGTTTTGAAAGGAAATGGGGAGGGAGGAGGAAGGAAGTGGGGAGGCAATAGGAGATAAAAAAGGAGTAACTTTGCGGCTTGGGGCTGCAAAGTTACTCCTCTTTGTTGGGGATGGGGGGATTCAGTAAAGCGGGCTGGCTGCCGTGGTATTACTGGGCCAGATACTCGTCGATGAGGGCGGTGATGTCTTGAATGGTGATGTTGGGTTCACCTGCAAGGTAGCGGTCGATGAGGGCGGTGATGTCTTCGAGACTTACCGCAGGGGTGTCGCCGACGGTTATCTTGATGGGGAAGTAGGCAAGGTAGATGGCGGTGCGCTTGCGGGCAAAGCCTATCCATGCGGTGCAGGTGGCCAGAGGGCAGTCGTCGGTGGCCTTGACGGTGAAGACCTTGTCGATGTGGTTGTAGGCAAGCTTGATTTTGGCTTCGGCTGCGTTGTCCACCAACTGGCCTGTTTCGCCGTAGTAGTAAGTGTATTGGCCATCAAACTCGGTGTCGGTGAGGACGGAAGGCACATTGTAGTAGGTGGCCTGGGTGTCGCCCTGCTCGTCGGCTGCGGGCTGGTCCTGCAAGGCGTAGTAGTAGATGCGCGTGGCAGGGATGTCGGCCATGGGGTAGTAGAAGCCACGGAACATGTTGTTGGAGAGGTAAGCAAGCGGTGCATTGTTCAGTGCACCGCGCAGTGCGGTGATGTCATCCTCGCTGAGGGCGGCGGTAGTGGTCTGGCCTGGCTGAACGCGCAGGGTGATGTCCTTCACGCAAGTGGAGGTGCCGATGGGGGCGGTGGCAGTGGCCACTTCGGGCTTGTCGTAGTCGATGTCGGCCAGGTAGCCGTAGGGACGCACGCCTTTCTGGAAGGTGATGTTGAAGACGAGGTAGGCAGTGGCCGTCTGGTTGTTCTCGTTCTTGTAGCAGAGGGCTTCGCGGATGGTGCGCTTGGTGCCGTCGCTGTTGGCGTTGGGATATTGACCTACGAAGGCACTCTTGGTCAGCTTGGTAAACTCGGCAAAGGCCACGCAGTTGGAGCCGTAGCTTACGGCTGTTCCGCTGGCATTGAACCAGTGACCGAAGTCACCATTGGTGCCCTTGCCTACGGACTGGAATGAGCCGTCGGCCTTGGCTGCATAGTTCATGATTTGTCCGCTCTGTGGACCTGAAGCATTGTAGTTGATGATGCGGTTGAAGAGGTCGTCGCCGTCGAGCTGGAAGGCTGTGCTGAGGGCGTTGAGACTGCTGCCCGTGAAGTAGATGTTGGCTCCGTCGTGGGCAGCAGTGGGGGGCAGCACGACGTTGTAGGTGAGCGTGATGTTGGAGATTCTGCGTCCGTCAAGTTTCTGCTCGAAGTCGGGTTCCTTGATATAAGGGATGACGTTGGTGGCCTCGGTGCCTATCAGCTGGAACTGGTAGGGCCACTGGTCGTCGTTCTTGATGTTCTCGTCCCACTGGTGCTGAATGTAGGTGCTGGGCGAGGGGGACACGACGAGGAAGATGCGCGAGACGTTGGAGGGCACGGTGGCGGTGATGTCTTCGGTCACGGTGTCGGTGCCTGTGCAGTGGATGGTGTTGTCATTGTAATATTCGCGTGTGCCGTCTTTCTTGAGGAAGACGTAGCCGAGGCGGAAACCACGTGCGGCAGCCTGGCTGACGGAGTTGTAGTTGGTGACACCGGCACTGACCAGCGTGTAGGCATTGCCGTTGTTGTATTCGCCGGGGTCTCCGTCGGCCAGCGGACAGCCGGGGGTGAGGGCGGTGAAACGGGTGGTGATGTCGGCACCGCCTGCGGGCACGTTCAGTTCGATGACGTTGAAGCCTGTGCTCTGGGGGGCGCTGGCGTAGGACACTTGGTATTTACCCTCGCCAATGAGGACGGCGCGGTAGTCGAAGTTACCGATGTAGTTGTTGCGATAGCGGGCGGCAGCATCGAAGTCGTAGGTGGCACAGTGGAGGGCGTAGTCGAAGTAGCGTTCATAAAGCTGTTCGGCGTTGAGTCCCTTCAGTGCCATAAGCGACTGGTTGAAGTCAACGGCTCCGGTCATGGGCTGGTTCCACACCTGGCCTATGACGGTGAGGTCGTTGTAGTACTGGCAGAGGTAGTAGTGGAACCAGTAGGACTGATAGCGTATCCACTCGTGGGTGAAGGCATAGTTGGCACTGTTGCCGAAGAGGGGATAGCTCTGGGTGAACATTTCTGAGGGGTATGCCTGTGCTGCCTGCCACTGTGCGGTCTGTTCCCAAATGCCCTGTCCGTTGCCCACAGGCAGGTGGAAACCTGTGCCCACCGTGCGTGAGTCGTTGTGGTTGCTGGCCTCGGCAAAGCACATGTAGTGGAAGGAGTGGCCTATTTCGTGGGCAATGGTGTGACCTACGGGCTTGCAGGTGGCGGGGTTAATCCACAGGGCAGGAATAACGAAATCGTAGCCGCCGCCATAGGCCATCCATGTGGTGGTGTGGATGAGGCAAATCATGCACTTGTACTTCGACATGGTTGTTGACTTGGTGGGGTCAACAAAGGCGAGTTCTTCGGCATAGAGTTTGTAGAATTTTTCTGCCTTCTGGAGCAGGTCGGGGATGTCAACATAGTAGGTGTCGGATGGCCGAAGCTCGTTGGGTGCAGTTGTGCCGTATTCGCTTGACCAATAGACGACAAAGTTTTCACTCTCGGCTTTGCGTGAGAGTGAATAGGACACACCGTCGTAGGAGTATTCGCCTGTGGCGGCATCGTATCTCCAGAGAGAGGGTTTGTAGAGGCCCTTTTCGCCTGTGGCGGCATCGTAGGGGCGCAGTTCGCTCCATGCAACAGCCGTTCCTGCCATTGTCAGCATGAGCAGCATTGTGAGTAGTAGTTTTTTCATGAGTTTAGAGTTTTTAAGTTGAGAGGGGAAGTTTAGAGTTGAGGGTTTAAAGTTTAGAGGGGAGAGGGGAGATGTTAAAGTTGAGAGGGGAGGGTTAAGAGACACATTATAATAAAGTCTCTCAACCCTCCCCTCTCAATTCTAAGCGAAAATCGTTACTTGGCAGGTTCTGTAGCCACTGCTTCCTCTTCTTCATCCTTGATGCGTGCGCCCATGACCAGGTAGGCTGTTGGGGCTGCAACGAAGAGTGAAGAGAGTGTGCCGATGATGACACCGAGAATCATGGCAAACGAGAACGGACGAATGCTGTCGCCACCGAGGAAGAAGATGACCAAGAGCACAATCAGCGTAGATACTGACGTGTTGATGGTACGGGCGAGACAGGCATTGAGCGAGTCGTTGAAAATCTGCTGACGTTCACGGCGTGGGTAACGCTGGAAGGTCTCACGGATACGGTCGAAGACAACCACCTTGTCATTGATAGAGTAACCGATAACGGTCAAGATGGCACCAATGAAGGTCTGGTCGATTTCGAGAGAGAATGGCATCCAGCCGTAGCAGAGCGAGAAGGCTCCGATAACGAGCAGCGTATCGACTACCAGGGCTACGATAGAGCCGACTGAGTAGGCCACGTTGCGGAAACGGATGAGGATGTAAACGAAGATGACCACGATGGCGAAGAGGACGGAGAGGATGGCTCCGTAGGTGATGTCTTCGGCAATAGACGGGCCGACCTTCTGTGAAGATACGATGGAACCACCTGCACGGTTGTCGCGGTCGAGGAAGTCGGCTTCACTGACTGAGGCATCAACCATGCCGCCGTCAACAAATGCGCGGTAGAGCATACTCTCGATGAGGGCATCAGACTCGGCGTTGTTCTCCTTGATGAGGTAGTTGGTAGATACGCGGACGTTGTTGCCGCCAGTACCCAGCGCAATAACTGTTACGTTGATGGCTTCACCCTCTGGGTTGTTGGCTTCAAACTGCTTCACGATGGCTGCCTTCACGTCTTCAGTCTGTACGGGCTTGATAAATTCCACCTTATAGTTGCGACCACCCGTGAAGTCGATAGACTGGCTGAGACCACGCACAAAGAGGCTGACGATGGCCACTGCTGCGAGCACACCAAAGACTGTGAACGACTTCTTGTACTTGCCCATGAAGTTGAACTTGGTATCCTGCATCCAGTTGTTGAGCGAGAGCGGGGTGTTGAACTTGAGGGTCTGCCACTTGCCGTTATTCACAAAGTGTTCGTAAACGATACGAGTCAACCATACAGCTGTGAAGAATGAGCAGATGATACCAATCATCAGCGTTGTAGCAAAGCCCTTGATAGGACCTGTACCGAAGTTGTAGAGGATGATACCCGTAAGGATGGTGGTTACGTTAGAATCGAAGATGGCAGAGAAGGCGTTGCTGTAACCTGCATCAACAGCGTTCTTGAGGTTCTTGCCAGCACGCATTTCCTCCTTAGTGCGCTCGTAGATAAGCACGTTGGCATCGACGGCCATACCGAGGGTGAGCACCATACCGGCGATACCCGACATGGTCAATGCTGCACCAAGGCTGGTGAGGATTCCGAATGAGAAGAAGAAGTTGAGGATGAGGGCGCAGTTGGCAACCATACCTTCGCGCCAGCCATACATGAGCACCATGTAGAGCATGAGCACGATGAAGGCAACGATGCAGGAAATGAAACCAGCCTCGATAGACTGCTGACCCAGTGTAGGACCAACGATGTCTTCCTGTACAATCTGTGCAGGTGCTGGCATCTTACCAGACTGAAGCACGTTGGCAAGGTCCTTCGTGTCGTTGGTTGTGAAGTTACCAGTAATCTGTGAGCTACCACCGTCAATCTTGCCGTTTACGTTGGGTGCAGAATAAACGAGATTATCAAGCACAATGGCAATGGCATGGCCTACGTTGGCCTCTGTCAGGCTCGACCACTTGCGGGCACCCTCGGTGTTCATCTTCATAGAAACACATGGGTTGCCGTACTGGTCGAACTCGTCCTTGGCCTCGGTTACGACTTCACCTTCGAGTGGAGCACGTCCGTTGGTGCCTGTGGTGCGGATGGCATAAAGCTCGAACACCTTGCCAGCCTTGTCCATAGACTTAACGCCCCACTTCAGAGAGAGGTCGTTGGGGAAGATGTTCTTGGCTGTAGCACCCGTCAAAAGGCGGTTGATTTCAGCTGTATCTGTAGCCAGAGCGTAGCCGACCATGCAGCCAGCATTGCCCTGCACAGGCTGAAGCATAGCAAAGAGGGGATTGTCTTTCTTGGCCTCTTCTGTGGCCTGCTTCTGTGCCTTTCCTGCCTTGCGAGACAGTTCGTCGGAAGACACCTGAGAGAGCAGTGAACCAGCCTTGCTGCTGTCTGCCTTGGCTACATCCTTGGCGGCAGTGCTGTCGGCCACGGTGCTGTCGTTGGCAGCTACGGCTTCAGTGGCAGTTGTGTCAGCAGAGGCAGTCTCTGCACCACCTCTCAGCTGACTGTTCAGCTGGTTGAGGTAAGGGATGATGACCTGTGTGTCGTAGGTCTCCCAGAACTCCAGGTTTGCACTACCCTGCAGGAGCTTACGTACACGTTCTGGCTCCTTGATACCAGGCAGTTCGACCATGATGCGTCCGCTGGCACCCTCAATCTTCTGGATGTTGGGCTGAACGACACCGAAACGGTCGATACGTGTGCGGAGCACGTTGAATGAGTTGTTGACTGCTTCATCCACACTCTCGCGCAGCACGGTTTCAACCTGTGCATCGGTAGAGTTTGTGTTGACCTTACCCTTCAGCTGCTGGGTAGCAAAGATGGTAGCAAGCGGCTGTCCCTTGCTATTCTCTTTATAGGCCTTGACAAAAAGTGTAATGAAATCGCTCTGACTTTCCTGGCTCTCCTTTGCTGCGGATGCCACTGCCTTCGTAAAGGCTTCGTCAGTCTTGTGGTCGGCGAGTGTCTTTACCACTTCGGGCACGCTCACTTCCAGAATGACGTTCATACCGCCCTTCAGGTCAAGACCGAGACCAATGGCCGTTTCACGACATTGCTTCAGTGTGTAGCTGCCGAGGTAGAATGGAGTCGTGTTGAGCGAATCCAAGTAAAGCTCAGCATCCTGTTTGTCCATCTTTTCGGCCTGCTTTTCAACATAGGATGTTGCAACAGAGAATGAGAGGTAAAAACAGCAGATGAGCGTCAGCGCCACCGCAAGGAACTTAATAAATCCTTTGTTTTGCATTGTTGTTAAATGATTAAATAATAAATATTAGATTTTTGAATTTTTGCGTTTTAATGTCTTTGGGTTTTGGGGGGCGAGCGTGTGGTTACAGGGTAATGCCACTCCATTCAAGCGGCAAAGGTACGCTTTTTTTCATTCCTTACCAAATTTTAAATAAGAAATGATGGGGTAATGGTCGCTCATCTTGCTGAAAGCGTCCACTTTTGCCCTATACGGCGTAATATTTGACGAAATTAAAATGTTATCAATTCTAAAATACATGCCCGACCGATTGTAGCTAATGCCAGGTCCATTGCCCGACCGTGTGTAGGCATCATCGAGTAGTTGCGTGAGCCGATAATGGGTGTAGGAAAGGCTGGGGGCATTGAAGTCGCCAACACAAATGACGTATTTGTGGGGATGCTTGCAGATGTAATCCGCCACGGAGTCTGCTTGAGCCGCCCGCAGGGTGTTGGCAGCCTTCAGCTTGTGGATGAGCGAATCGTAACGCTGCTCGTTTTCTTCGTTTTCGGGGTCCTGAATGATAGTCTTGTAGTTGTCCTTGTCTTTGTCGTTCAGCTTGTACGACTCCAGATGGTTATTGACGACCAGCACGGTGTCGCCATTTACCAAGAGCCTGTATGCAAAACTGGCATTGGTGGTAGATTCGTAGTTGATTCGCTCGCCGCTCAGAATGGGGTATTTGGACAGGATGGCTGTGTAGGCTTCCTTCTTGATGGTGTCGGCCAGCTGATAGGGGTAGATGCTGTCGAAAAGTTCGTTCAGTGCAGTCTTCTTGGTACCATGCGCCTCCTGCAGGCAGACGATGTCGGCCTGACTCTTGCGGATGTACTGCACAATTTCGTTCTCTTCCCACGGAATGGTGTCATGCTTGCCAAAGCCCATCACGTTGTAGCTCATCAACTTGATGCTGCCTTCGGGTGGTGCTGTGGGGTAATTGAGGGGGCAATAGCAACGGATACTGCTTCCGCACAGCAACATACCCAGTATGCTTATCAGCATAAAGCGCTTTTTGAAGATAAGCCAAAACACCATGAAAGCGATGCTCAACAAAAGAAAGGCAGGGAAAATCATGCCAAACCATGAGTAGTTGGGGTAAGTCTGGCTGTTCAGATGCGTGGTATAGGCACAAAAATTCATTGCTACCACGACCAGCAGGTTGATAGCAATGAAGATGTATTGAGGAATCTTTTTAATCGTGGACTTCATCGTTTGCTTGCATCAAAGAGCGTCTGCTTCTCGTTCTCGGTCAGACTCTGATAGCCGCCCATACGTACCTTGTCGAGGATGCGGTCCACCTCTTCGTTACGCGCCTTCTGCTGCGCGTTGTATTCATAGTCAGCCACATGTTTTCCATTGTAGCTCACGTGCATCGTCGGCCTACTCACGGTCTGAGTCCAGAAGTTCCTGCCAAAGTTCACATTGCTGTGCAGGGCACTCCTTCGCCAATACAAAATGAGCAACAGGCCGAAGAACATACCGCCCAAGTGGGCAAAGTGTGCCACACCGTCGTGACTGCTGATGCCCTCAATGATTTCAATGACGGCATAGAGGCAGACAAACCATTTGGCCTTGATGGGGAAAGGAAAGGGGATGATGAACAGCCGCTCGTTGGGGAACGTCATACCAAATGCCAACAAGATGCCATACACAGCTCCCGATGCACCAATCGTCATGGCATACGGATTGATCCAATCAATAGCCTGACCTATTTCCTGCACCAGTGCGGCACCAATTCCACATATTATATAATATATAAGGAAACGCTGTCCGCCCCACGTGCCCTCCATGATGCGGCCAAACATCCACAGGGCAAACATATTGAAGAAAAGATGGGTGAACCCTTCGTGCATGAACATGTATGTTAATAACTGATACAACCTGAACGAGGGGTGCCCCACATAATAAAGGCCAAAAATTTCAGCCAGTTGCAATCCCATCGTATGGGAAAACAACGAGTCTATCAGATAAGCTGCTATATTGAGCAACAGCAATGTTTTAATAACAGGAGGCATTTGCATATTCCAAGCGTGTGTGTATTCGTTGTCCTTGTCAATTCAAGAATTTTGGTGCAAAATTAGTTATTTTCCGCCAAAATCAAGCCTAAAACAGCCTAAAAGCATAAATTTTTATGCGTTTTCTGCTTTTTTTTGTATTTTTTGTTTGTCTTGAGAATTTAAAACCATATATTTGCAACGAAAACCCAAAGAAAAGCAACGCTTTAGTACAAATCCTATTCAAGTAACCCTAATTTTTATTATGAACAAAAGTGAACTCGTAAGCTCAATTGCTGAAAAGAGCGGTCTGAGCAAAGATGCTTCAAAGAAGGCTCTTGATGCCTGTGTAGAATCAATCGTTGAAGCATTGAAATCTGGCGACAAAGTCGCACTCGTTGGTTTCGGTACATTCTCTGTATCTGAACGTGCTGCACGTCAGGGCATCAACCCTGCAACAAAGGCAGCCATTACTATTCCTGCAAAGAAGATTGCAAAGTTCAAGGCTGGTGCAGACGTTGACAATGCCATCAACTAAAATCGCTGGGGAATAAAAAAAGAACTTTAGGGGCACATTGGGGGCTTATCACAGCAACTCAATGTGCCCCTTCCATTTCTAGCCACCCCCAATATGACAGAGGCAAACATAACACCCATGAAACAAAGATCTTCCAACACAGTCTTTTCAACACTCACAGCCCTACTCTTGGCTCTCCCCCCCCTGCTCTACTCATGCAATGGCGGAAAGAAGAAGCCAGCCGAAGAGCCACCCGTAACCATCGTCCCCGTAGAAGAAGTTCCGAAAATCGTAGAAGTCCACGGAACGGTGGGTGACGGTTCAACCATGAACGTGCTTCAGCTCATCCTGCCCAGCGATGATACCCTCGACATTACCGTTTCCAACCAAATGGTGATGGGGGGCATGATTGTGGGCAACGACATCGATGTAGTCTATAGCCTCATTGATGAAGAACCCGTTGCACAGCTGGCCGTCAACACAACAGCCTTGCAACACCTCTGGTCGCAGCAAGCCGCCGACGGCCACCTGCAAAGCCTCGAACTCAACAGCCGTGGACGAGCCACCACCTACAACATGGCCATCGACTACGAGGGCTGGGACGTGCAGGACGGATTCCTCTTGCTCCGTTCCCCCAAGCTGCCCGGCACAGAACGTCCAGCTGATGTCGATACCTTCCAGATCATGCTCCTCACCGAAGACAGCCTTGTGCTGATGGCTCCTAACGCCCCCATTGCATCGGCATTTTACCGAGACAATTAACCATATAATTGTCAAATTGAAGATTGTCTATCCTAAAGAAATAACATGAAAAAACTATTTATCCTTTTAGCTACCCTGCTGCCATTTACAGCACAGGCAGCCAAGAAACCCGCACTGAAGACCGACCGCGAAGTCTGGGTTGACATCATGTACCAAATGGCCGAACCCGTCATGAAGAACATGGCCGAAGGTCGCCTTCAGCAAGTCATGGACACCGCCGGCGGCAACAAGAACCTCGAACTCTCCCCCACCTGGGACAACCGCAACAAGAAAGTGGCCTACATGGAAGCCTTTGGCCGACTGCTGGCTGGAGTAGCACCCTGGCTTAACCTGCCAGACGATAACACGCCTGAATCAGCCAAACGGAAACAGCTTCGCGAATGGACACGCAAAGCCATCATCAACGCCGTTGACCCCAACTCGCCCGACCGCCTCGGCTGGGAAAGCGGCGGCCAGACCCTCGTCGATGGAGCCTACGTGGTCGAAGGTCTCTACCGTGGCTACGACTCCCTCTGGGTACCCTTGCCACAGGCCACCAAAGACCTCTACATCAAGGAAATCAAAGGACTCCGCCGCTACGACCCGCCCTACACCAACTGGTTCCTCTTCGTCGGCATGGAGGAAAGTTTCCTCATGTACGTTGGAGCCGATGCTGACCCCTTCCGCATCAAGACAGCCATGTCCAAGGTAGAAGAATGGTACATTGGCGACGGCATTTACAGCGATGGTCCCTCCTTTGCCTTCGACTACTACAACAGTTTTGTCATCCAGCCCATGTACTTGGAATGCCTCGAAATGATTAGTGCGCGCCAAGGCAACAACGGCTACCTCATCCGAGCCAAGGACGGCAAGCGCAACACAGCTAACAATCGCGTAAAGGAAGTGCGCAAACGTATGCAGAAGTGGGCTGTCATCCTGGAGCGGTTCATCTCGCCCGAAGGCACCTTCCCCGTTGTAGGTCGCAGCATCCCCTACCGCATGGCCACCCTACAGCCGTTGGCTCAGTTGGCCTGGCGCAAGCAACTGCCCGCTGAACTTCATGAAGGCCAAGTGCGTTCAGCCCTCACAGCCGTAGCCAACCGTATGTTCTACGGCCAAGTAGAGAACCCAGCCAAAAACGCATCGCCTCTGAGCAAAAACTACAACGCTGGCGGTTTCCTTACCATTGGCTTCGTGGGTCCCCACCCCAACGTAGCCGACTGGTACACCAACAACGGCTCGCTCTACATGACCAGCCTCGCCTTCATGCCCCTCGGCCTACCCGCCACCGACAGCTTCTGGACAGCACCCGCCGAGAAGTGGACATCCAAGAAAGCCTGGGAGGGCGACGACTTCCCCAAAGACCACAAGTGGGACATCAACCGCGAAATCCTCTACTGGGAATAAAACACATTCCATTGCAACAGTCCGCCAAATGAAGTTTCTCTCATTTGGCGGACTTTCTTTTCCTAAAACGCGATGCGAAGCAGCTTAGAACTGGAAATAAATAAATGGCTGAACGTCGGCTGACTTGACCTGAATCACAATCCAGACGACGAGGACAATGAGCAGAGCCTGGAGGGGAAGGGGCAAGTGGGTGACGATGTGCTGAGTGGCGCGGCTCCAGGACTGGGGCAGGAAATGGAGCACATAACCCAGAAGCATGAGCAGGGCTACACCGCCGTAAGAGGCTATCCACTGCGGGAGTACGTCAGCATGGAAATTGGCGAAGATTTGCACAAAGACGTCGCGGGCAATTTGGAAGTCTCCAGCGCGGAAAAGTACCCAACAGGCTGCGACCAAATGAAAGGTGAGAAAAGTGTAGAAGAAGGAAGAAAGAAGATGCTGTTCTTCAGTGAGGGGAACCACATTCTCATTCTTCTTCCTGAGATACTTCAGTGGGCTGTAGCTGGGGAAGAGGCTGTAGAAGATTTTGTCAAGTGCCAGAAGCAGACCGTGAATGCCTCCCCATAGGACGAAATTGAGGGATGCGCCGTGCCAAAGTCCACCAAGGAGCATGGTCAACAGGAGGTTGATGTACTGGCGGAACTTGCCGTGACGATTGCCGCCCAAACTGATGTAGAGGTAGTCTTTCAGCCAGGAGGAAAGGCTGATGTGCCACCGCCGCCAGAACTCTGTGATGCTGCTCGACTTGTAAGGTGCATTGAAGTTCTGCGGAAAGCGGAATCCGAGCAGCAGGGCTATGCCGATGGCCATGTCGGAGTAGCCTGAGAAGTCGCAGTAGATTTGGAGAGTGTAGCCATAGACCCCAAGCAGGTTCTCCAGACCAGAATATAGCGTGGGCTGGTCGAAGATGCGCTCCACGAAGTTGACCGAGATGTAATCGCTGATAACTGCTTTCTTTAAGAGACCTGAGAGGATGAGGAAGACTCCCTCGCCCAGCATCTGGTTGGTCAGCATGAGGGGCTGGTGAATTTGGGGCAGGAAGTCGCGGGCACGGACGATGGGGCCTGCCACAAGCTGGGGAAAGAAGCTGACGTAGAAGGCATAGTCCAGAAGTCGGTCGAGAGGCCGTATGTTGCCGCGATAGACATCGATGGTGTAGCTCAGGCTCTGGAACGTGAAGAAGCTGACACCCACCGGCAGAAAGATGTCGAGGTGATGCCAATCGGCCACGAACAGCGAACCGAGGAAGTTGGTGTACTTGAAGTAGCCCAACAGACTGAGGTCAATGAGCAGGGAGAGTGCCACAAGGATGCGGGCTGCCAGGCTTTTCGCCTCGCACTGCGAGATGGCGCGAGCCAGGTAGAAGTCGGTGAAGGTGACGAGAGCCAGCAGTGCGAAGTAGAAGCCACTGCTTTTGTAGTAGAAGTAGTAGCTGAAGAGGGTGACGAAGAGAATGCGCGACGTGTCACCCTTGCCCCGTGTGGAAAGCAGCCAGTAGAGCAGTGTGAAGCCCAGGAAAAGCCACAAGAAGAGTCCTGTGGAGAATATCATGGGGTTGGCGGGGTCGTATGTGAGTACGTTGAGGATGCGTGAAAAGTCGATGTCAAACACGATAAGGAAGTGAAGAGTTAAAAATGAATAGTGAAAGATCCAGGTTCCGGAAAGCTTTATAGCCCCTTTACCGATGCGTTGGGACGCTGTTCCTGCGGCGTTGGTGGTTGCATCATGCGGGTCTGGCTACCCTTTGGAGCCACGGTTTCATAGGCACGGATAATGGCTTCGGCCAGCAGGGTGCCCTGCAGCTGATAGCCCTGGGCGAGGTAGTGAACACCGTCGGCCTGCATCAGTCCTGCATCGCGCCAGTTGCTGGGGCTGTGTGTGGGACCACCAGCAATAGTGAAGATGTCCCAGACGGCTATGTTGTGGCTGTTACCGTAGTTCACAATGTTGCGGGCCACGCGCTCAGTACGCTCGTTGCGCACTTTAGACGTGGCGTAGTGGGTACGCTTCCGGCGGCCTCGGCCTGTGGTGTAGCGTCCACCTGTGCGCACACTGATGTAGCTGCCAGGAGGAGTTGTAAGGAGGAAGAGAACGCCCGGACAGCGGTCGGAAATGCGCTGGGTGAGCAGGTCGAGCGTATTGTTGTGAGCCGACTCATGGAAGTCGCCGTGGGCTTCGTTGGTGCCGAAACTGACGATGACCAGATGGGGTCGCTCAGCAGACACACGCTGAATCATGTCCTGCTCGTAGAAACGGCGTGCCCAAGCTCCATTGATGCCGTAGTAGGAGAACTCCACGTTGGGGAAACGAGCCTGCAGGGTGGAGCCTACACTGCGGGGGTAGAAGTTTCCGCGTGTGTGGCTGTCGCCAATGAGCATGACCCGCACGGGCTTGCCTTCGCGTATGCGCTGAAACACACTGTGGAGGGCGGCGGGGTTGTGCAGTTCGTTGGTGTGGGTGTTCTTGAACGTGAAGGGGAAGGGCGTGGAGAGCGATTGCGAGAAAGCAGGGACACTCACCGCACACATTATATATAATATGAAAAGCAGTCTGTACAAGGGCTGGTTATTGGTTGATGCGTTTATCGTAATTCTCTTTGCCATTCATCAGCACATCATACAGCAGGGTGGCCAGATGGCGGCCTCCGGCGAAGTTGATGTGTGTGTAGTCGAGGTTGGCCTGGTGCTTTTCCACCATGGCGGCAAGGGAGCCGTCGCCGCCCATGGCTTCGTAGAGATTCCAGAAGGCCACGTGGGTGTCGGCAGCCATCTTGCGCTGAAACTGCACCAGTTCGTGGATACCGCGCATGGTGTGAAACTGTCCGTCAGCTCCGCGCTCGTCGCGGTCACCCACCGAGACCACAAGGATGCTGGTGTGGGGGAAGGCTGTCTTCAGGTATTCAATGCACTGCTTCATGCGCCGCACATACCAGTTGTAATCGACCTGCTTGCTGTTAGCCACATTGAGACCGTATTGCAAGACGATGAGGTCGTAGGGACGCTGGCGACCAAAGGCCTTCAGTGTCTCCTGCGGAATGTCCATCAGCTTCCAGCCGTTTGAGGCCCTCATGCTGTAGTTGTCCAGCGCGATGCCCGTCTTGCCGTCGAGTGCCACGCCGTAGAAACGGCTGCCCTGCCCAGAGGTGACGGACAGATTGAACTGGTTGATGGTGCCCTGCAGGGTCTGGTGTGTGATGGTGCCCTGCTCCTGCTGGGCTACGCTGACGATGGACTCGTGTTCCGTGTAGGTCGTGTCAAGGGTGTATTCGCCGTGGGGATGCTGCGAATCGGGCTGGACGGTATAGACGGTGTCGATGTGCATCGTCTTCACGGTGCGCACTTCTTCAGACATGTCGGGCGTGCCACCGATGGAGGAAAGTGGCTGAAGGGGTTCGCCGTTGATGGATGCCTGTAGCTGCATTCCGTCGCCAGCCGTGTAATAGACGGTGGCGACTTCGGCCTGACCAAAGCGGGCGGCCATCTTGCCAGTGGCGGTGCGGAGTTCCATTGTGGCTGCGGCTGTAGGGATGTAGTAACGGCCATTGATGCCCTGCAGGTCTTTCTTGAATCCACGCCCCTTTTCGTCATTGGCGTTGTGGGCAATCCAGCCCTTTGCCTTGGCTTTCACGGTGGTGCGGAATCCTGCCGTCTCGCTGTCAATATCGACAAAGCCCACACCCTGACCGCCGAAGACGGCTTGCAGCTTGTCGCGCAGGGGGGCTGTGAGGATGTCGCCCTCAATGTAGCTGTCGCCGAAGTAGGCTATGCGGACGGGACGACTCGCGGCCTCGGACAGGGCAGCATAGAAGTGATTCATCTGACGGAAGGGATTGTCTGCGGACTCCGACTGGCCAAAGTCTTCGATGGCAGTCATGCCTTCAGGCACGGAGTCCACATATGCAACGTGCTTCACTTGCACGACAGAGGTGTCGAGTGTTTGTTCCACATAGCCATCCACTGAGTCGGCTCGCACTTCGGCCAGCACGCGCCCGTCTTGGCCAATGTGCTGAATGTCGGACAATAGATTGACACGGCGCATTTCGTGATTGAAGAGGCTGAATCGTGGAACATAGAAAAGTGCCAGCAACGCTGCTATAACAAGCAGCGTGAGCACAAAGGGTTTCCAGGTGTTATTGTGCATTGGGGGTTGCGGGGTCTTGGAGTTCGGGATAACTGATGCGCGTGTGGTAGATGGTTTTGAGTTTGTCCTTGAGCACAGCCTTCGTAGTGGCTATGTCCTTGAAGGTGATGGCACACTCGGCAAAGAATCCGTCGGTCACCTGTGCATCGATAATTTTATCAACCAAGGCCGAAATGCTTTCTTCGGTGTACTCAGAGAGGGAACGCGATGCAGCCTCAACCGAATCGACCATCATCAAGATGGCTTCCTCTTTGGACTCCGGATTGGGGCCAGGGTAAGTGAAGATGCTGGTATCGACATCTTCGTCGGGATGCTCGTTCTTGTAGGTGACGTAGAAGTATTTGACCATGCCGCGCCCATGATGGGTGGCGATGAAACGCTTGATGCTGGGCGGCAGGTTGTACTTGTCGGCGAGGTTCAGTCCCCGCTTCACGTGTTCGATGATGGCAGAGGCCGACTTCTGCGGTGTCAGTCGTGAGTGGGGCGAGCGGCCTGTCTGGTTCTCGGTAAAGTAAGCCGTGTGTTCCAGCTTCCCGATGTCGTGGTAGAGGGCACCCGTCCTGACGAGCTGGGCTTTGGCACCAATCTTGCGCGCCACCTCGCTGGCCAGGTTTGCCACCTGCATGGAGTGCTGGAAGGTGCCGGGCGCAATCTCACTCATGCGTTGCAGCAGCGGGTTGTTGATGTTGGAGAGTTCCACCAGCGTCACGTCTGAAATAAAGCCAAAGCCCTTCTCCAGCAGATAGAGCAGCGGATAGGTGAACAGCAGCAACACGCCGTTGATGAAGAAGTAGATGTAGTAGGTGGTATCAATTTTAGCGTAATCATTCTCCACAATACATTCGTATGCCGTGAAGAAGGTCATGTAGGCCAGGGCAATGAAGGCTGCCGTGCGGACAATCTGGGAACGCTGTGAGAGTTCGCGCAGGCTCTGAATGGAAATCATGCCTGTCACAAGCTGAAGCAGAAGGAACTCGAAGGGAGACTTCAGCGTGAGGGAAATGATGGCAATCATGGCACAGTGGAACATGAAGGCGGTACGGCTGTCCATGAAGACACGGATGATGATGGGCACCATGCAGCAGGGCAGCATGAAGACGTGCATGAACTTGTGGGACACCATCCAACTGGCCACCATGCAGAAGAACACCAGCAGGGCAAAGAGCAGGATGCAGGAACGCAGGTTGTCGAAATAGTCGCTGCGGAAAAGCTGGATGTAGCTGAGCAGCGTGATGAGCAGGACACAGACAAAGACCGTCTGGCCTATCACGGTGTAGGACACGTGGGTATCGGTCACGGCGTGCTTTGAGACTTCACGCTCGTAGGACTTCAAGATGTTGTACGTCTCCTTCGTCACGATTTCGCCTCGGTCTATAATCTTCTGCCCGCTTTGCACCATGCCGCTGGCTCCCGAAATGCTGGAGAGCAGGTCGGCCTTGGCAGCTTCTGACTTTGCCTTGTCGTATTGCAGGTTGACCGAAAGCAGCTCGTCGAGGTTGAGGTCTTGCATGACAATGCGCGAGAACTTCAGCGTGTCGGCGTGCATGATGTATTCGTAGGCTGAACGAGTGGTAAACAGGCTGGAAGCATGAACCAGCGCAGCCTCGTTTCCCTTCACGATGCGCACACTGCCAGCGGCACCTGCCTGCACCTCGGCATAGTCTTCAGTGGAGAGCACGCCGTGGCTGTAGATGGTGTCGAGCAAAGCCGCCACATGACGAATGTAGAGGGCAGCTCCAGGGAACTTCCATTCGTTCAGCTTCACGGTGTAAAGATTGCGAAGCACACCCTTGCCCACCTCTTCGTCCATGTTGTAGTAGGGCTGAAATTCGCGCATCACGCTGTCTTGCTCATGTCGAATCACAGCCTCTTCCTTGTAGATGGGAAACTTGAACGTGGCTATCAGCTGGCCATAACGCCAAGGCTTATCGACCGAATAGTCGTAGGAGAACTTGTCGCCACGGGGCATGAAATAGACAATCAGCAGGGTGGAGACCAAGACAATGCTCGTCTTGACAAGCACCTCGTTCAGTGTCTTCCGTTTGATTCTTTTCAGAAACTTGAATTGCATTTGTCGAGCTATGAATTATGCGTTCAGAAGAAACGCTTTGAAGGCTGCAAAGTCCTTCGTCATCGCCACACGCTGCTTCTGCCCCTTCATGAAAGCTTGCAACTTGGCAGGAATGGCGATGTCGCCACCCAGTATGCCATCTACCGTGTCTTTGAACTTGGCGGGATGTGCCGTCTCCAGGAATACACCTACTTCGCCCTCGCGCAGTCCTTCCTGCAAGGCTCGGTAGCCACAGGCACCGTGTGGGTCGCAGACATAGCCGGTGGTGGTCTTCACCTGACGGATGGTCTCGGCAATCTGTTCGTCCGTGTAAGTGGCACCGCTGATGTCGGCACAGATGGCTGCGTGGTCGCCACCGTACAAGTCGTAGATGCGGGCAAAGTTGCTGGGGTCGCCCACGTCCATTGCGTTGGCAATGGTCTGCACCGAAGGTTTCGGCTCATACTTGCCCGTTTGCAGATACTTATAGAAGATGTCGTTGGCGTTGTTGGCTGCAATAAACCGCTTGATGGGCAGTCCCATGCGCTTGCCAAACAAGGCAGAACAGATGTTGCCGAAGTTGCCCGAAGGCACACACACCACCAGTTCTCCAGCCTTGCCCAGGCGTTTCATTTGGGCGTAAGCATAAAAGTAGTAGAACGACTGGGGCAGGAAGCGAGCCACGTTGATGGAGTTGGCACTGGTCAGTGCCATGTGCTCATTCAGTTCGGCATCCATGAAGGCGTTCTTCACCAAAGCCTGGCAGTCGTCGAACACGCCATCTACCTCGATGGCGGTAATGTTCTGTCCAAGCGTGGTGAACTGACATTCCTGAATGGGCGACACTTTCCCCTTGGGGTAGAGCACATACACACGTATGCCATCCACGCCCAAGAAACCGTTGGCCACCGCACTGCCTGTATCGCCGCTTGTGGCCACCAGCACATTCACGGTTCCCTTGCCTTCCTTCTTCAGGAAATACTGAAGCAGACGAGCCATGAATCTTGCGCCTACATCCTTGAATGCCAGCGTGGGGCCGTGGAAGAGTTCCAGCGAATAAATTGTGTCGGTCACACTGACACAGGGGCAGTCGAAAGCCAGCGTGTCATAGACTATCTGCCTAAGCGATTCGGCATCCACATCTTCACCGAAGAACGCATCAGCCACGGTGTAGGCGATTTCCTGAAACGAGAGGTTCTCGATGTTGTCGAAGAACGACTGTGGCAGCGGCTTGATGTGCTCTGGCATATACAGCCCTTTGTCTTCAGCCAGTCCCTTCACGACGGCTTTCTCTAATGTTGCAACGGGAGCTTTCCCGTTAGTAGAATAGTATTTCATTTGGCAATTTGACAATTTGAGAGGAAGTTAAAGGGAGATAGAGGGAGATAAAGGGAGATAGAAGACGAAACGGAATTTTGTAACGTCCTTTATCTCCTTCTATCTTCTTCTAACTCCTTCTATCTACCATTTCAATTTTCATTTTACAATTTGAGTATCAATTCCTAATTCCTTTCAGTCTATGGCCATCAATTCCTTGATGAATCCGTCCTTTTCCAGCTGTCCATAGACACCGTGCTGACAAGCCACCTCGTCGAAGGTCTCTACGCTGTCAGGCTCGATGCCTGGCGCATAAATCAGGAACGGAATCGGTTCATTCGTGTGTGTGCGGTGTGCCACAGGCGTTGGGTGGTCGGGCAAAACAGCAATGGCCACGGCTTTGTCCTTCACAGCTTCGTAGATGGGGCCAACGATGCGGCGGTCTAAGTCCTCGATGGTCTTCAGCTTCAGCTCCAGATTGCCGTCATGCCCAGCCTCATCCGAAGCCTCCACGTGCAGATAAACAAAGTCGTCCGTCTCCAGAGCCTTGATAGCCGCCTGTGCCTTCCCCTCGTAGTTCGTATCATACAGTCCCGTGGCACCAGGCACCTGAATGACACGCAGTCCAGCCAGTGAACCGATGCCGCGAATCAAATCTACAGCCGTGATGACTGCGCCACGCTTGATTTGCGGAAACGTCACCGTCAGCGGCACCATGTGAGGCCGATAACCTCCAGCCCAAGGCCAGATGCTGTTGGCGGGGTCTTTTCCCTCGCTCATGCGCTGCTGGTTCAATGGATGCTCGGCCAGCAACCGTTGTGACTTTACTATCAGTTCGTTCAGCAAGTCTGCCGTCTGCTGTGCCGACAGCTTCGTCTGCTTTCCGCTCCGTGCCTCGGCCTCCAAGTCGGGCTTCACCAGCAGGGGCTTCCAGGGCTGGCCTGGCACATCGTGGGGCGGCGTACACCGCAGATACTTGCTGCCGCCATTGATGACCAGCAAGTGCCTGTACTGCACACCCGTATAGAAGTGTACCACAGGGCCATGCTTCGCCACAATGTCGGGGTCGGTGGCCAGCCGCTCCTGCAAATGCTTGATGAGCATATCGCCCTCTGCCGTCTCCAGTCTGCCACAAGAGTGATTCTTGATGCAATCCCCCTCCAGGCAGATGATGTTGCAGCGGATGGCCATGTCGTCGGGAGCCAAATCCACACCGATGCTGGCAGCCTCCAGCGGACCACGACCCTCGTACACCTCGTTCTGGTCATAGCCCAGAATGGCACTGTTGGCCACCTCGCTACCTGGATGGAATCCGTCCTGCACCGTCTTCAACATGCCCGTCCGTCCCATCCTTGCCAGCAAGTCCATGTACGGCGTGTGGGCATACTGCAACAGCGTTTTGTTTCCGAGCGACTCCACAGGCCAGTCAGCCATGCCATCGCCTAATATAATAATGTGTTTCATTATATATTTGCAATACTCATAATATCCGCAAAGACACCAGCAGCCGTCACCGAGGCACCAGCCCCATAGCCCTGAATCAGCATGGGGTACTGGTTGTAACGCTCCGTCGTAATCAGGATGATGTTGTTCGAGCCTTCCAGGTCGTAGAGCGGATGGTGCTCATCTACACGGCGCAAGGCCACACTGCCCCGTCCGTTCTCCAGCCGTGCCACGAAACGCCAACGCTGGTGGGCTGCTTCCACCTCCTTGCGTTCAGCCTCAAACTGGGCATCCAGCGAGGGCAGGTTCTGCCAGAACTCTTCCAGCGTGCCGTCGAAGAACGACTGCGGAATGAACAGCTGCTTCTCCACATCCTCCTGGCTCATCTTATAGCCAGCCTCACGCGACAGGATGACCAGTTTCCTGATGACATCCTTGCCCGACAGGTCGATGCGTGGGTCTGGCTCGGCATAGCCTTCTTCCTTCGCCAGACGCACCGTCTCGCTGAACGGCACATCTGCCGAAATCGTGTTAAATATAAAGTTAAGCGTGCCCGAAAGCACAGCCTCCAGTTTCAGAATCTTGTCGCCCGAATTGCACAGGTCGTTAATCGTATTGATGATGGGCAGACCAGCCCCCACATTCGTCTCGAACAGAAACTTCACGCCACGTCTGCGGGCCGTCTCCTTCAGCAGTCTGTAGTTGTCATAGTCGCCCGAAGCAGCCACCTTGTTGGCAGCCACCACACTGATGTTGTTGTTCAGGAAATCACGGTAGAGCATCGGCACATCGTTGCTGGCCGTGCAATCCACAAACACCGAGTTGAAGATGTTCATGCCAATCACCTCGTCGTGCAACCGCTGTAGGTTGGAAGGGGTAGCCTCTTTCAGCTGGCGGCGCAACTCCTGGATAGAGAACACGCCACGGGCCGCAAACTGCATCAGGTCAATTCCCTCGCGGTCGAACACAGCATTGTGGCCCGAAGCAATGCCCACCACGTTAATCTTCAGGTTGCGCTCCGCCATCAGCTTCTTCTGCTGACGGGCTATCTGCTCCAGCAGACTGCCGCCCACCGTGCCGACACCACACAGGAACACATTCAAGACCTGATATTCACTCAAGAAGAACGAGTCGTGAATCACATTCAGGCTCTTACGCAGCGAACCAGCCTCGACCACAAACGAAATGTTCGTTTCCGATGCACCCTGCGCACAGGCAATCACGCTGATACCGTTTCGGCCCAGCGTGCCAAACAACTTGCCCGCAATGCCGGGCGTATGCTTCATGTTTTCGCCCACGATGGCGATGGTGGCCAAGTCGCGCTCCAGCTTCATGCGGTACATCGCGCCCATCTCAATCTCCTTGGCAAACTCGCGGTTCAGCACCTCGCACGCAGCATCAGCATCTTCGTCGCGCACGCCAATGCTCGTGGAATTCTCCGAACTGGCCTGGCTCACCATGAACACACTGATACCCTCGGCTGCCAACGTCGAGAAGATGCGCTGGTTCACACCAATCACACCCACCATCGACAGTCCGCTCACCGTAATGAGGCTTGTCCCCTTGATGGACGAAATGCCCTTGATGACACGGCCAGAGTCGCCACCATCTTCCGCAATGATGGTGCCGGGGTCTTCGGGGCGGAACGTATTCTTAATCAGGATAGGAATCCGCTTGATGCACACGGGGTAGATGGTAGGCGGATAGACCACCTTTGCGCCGAAGTTGCACAGCTCCGTGGCCTCCACATACGACAACCTATCAATGGGGTACGCCGTATTGATGACCCTGGGGTCTGCCGTCATGAAGCCCGACACATCCGTCCAAATCTCCAGCACACTCGCACCCAGCTGAGCCGCCAAGATAGCCGCCGTGTAGTCGCTGCCGCCGCGTCCCAGGTTTGTGATTTCGCCCGTCTGCGCATCTGTAGCGATGAAGCCACCCGTCAGGCACACCCGGTGCGCCGTCCGTCCAGCCATGAAGTCGGCAAACGTGGCCTCAATGAGCGGCCCGGAGACACTGCTGGAGAACAGGTTCTTCCCGTGTTTCCGCTTCGTCTTAATGAAGTCCAGCGAGTTGTACCACTGCGCGCCCTCCACCAGTGCTGCCACCACCTGGCTCGAAATCCTTTCGCCATACGACACGATGGCACAGCTCGTCTTCTCCGACAGGTCCTTAATCAGGAAGACACCTTGAAGGATGCTCCTTAGCTCCTCCAGCAGTTCGTCCACGCGCCGCAGCAAGTTTTGCCGCCGTGCGCCCTCAGGAATCACCGCGTCAATCATCTGGTGGTGGCGTTCCACCATCTCATTATATAATATAAGGTACTCGCCGTTGCCTTCAGCAGCCAGCCGCGACGTACCAATCAACTTGTCAGTAATGCCGCCCAAAGCCGACACCACGACCGCCACAGGCTCCTCCTGCGACTCCACGATGCGCTTCAGGCTCAGAATGCTCTCCACGGAACCTACAGATGTTCCGCCAAACTTTAAAACTTTCATTTCTAAATACTACAATACAGAAAAATCGCTGCAAAATTACGACTTTCCTGCGATATGCCAAAGAAGATTTTCTTAATTTTTGTAAGTAATGTGTCGGAACGGCGTAGGCAATGCGTCGCGCTCGTGTAGGCAATTGTTTGGGGTTTGTTGCCTACACGACAGCGACGAATTGCCTACGCGAGAGAAACACATTGGTCACACAGCCCCAGACAAAGCGCAAATAACTTGCTCATTTTTCGGCGATTGCACAAAAGAAAAAGGGACCCCAAATGGAACCCCGCTGAAACACACACCAAACGGTGCGTAAACGGTGCTACGTTTTTACAATTTTTAGCACGTTCTATTTATTTTGCCGCAGAAAACTCCACAGCATACGGCCCTGCCAGAGAAAGGCAAGGAAGAAGAGCAGCATATAAATCCAGCCAAGTCCCTCAAGGTAGAGCCACACACTGACTCCCAGACAGAAGGCAATGCCAACGAGGGACAGGACGAGAAAGGCGAGTTTCAGCTTTTCCATTACTTATTCAGTTTCCAGGTGAAGCCATCCTTGGTGTCTTTGACCTCAAAGCCGAGGGCGGCGAGGTTGTCGCGTATGTGGTCGCTGGTGGCCCAGTCCTTGTTTTGCTTGGCCTTCATGCGCTGCTCCAGAAGCATATCGACAACGTGGCCAAAGGCTTCCTCACGGGCGGCATTTGACTGCCCTGCAGCACCCGGTGCTTGCAGTCCGAGCAGGTCGAAGACCCAGAGCGAGAAGAACTCGCGAAGGGCCTTGAGTGCGTCTGCCGTAATAGCGGCTTTCTTGTCGGCTACACTATTGATGAGACGGCAAGCCTCAAAGAGATGGCTGATGACAATAGGCGTGTTGAAGTCGTCGCACATGGCATCGTAGCACTGCTGCGCAAGGGACTGGACAATTTGACCATCTACAATTTGGCCATTGGCAGCTTTGCCATTGCCCGAAGACGAATTGTCCAATTGTAAATTGTCTGATTGTAAAATTCTCCATGCGTCCATCAGTCGCTCCAGTCCCTTCTCGGCAGCTTGCAGGGCTTCGTTGGAGAAATCGACGGTGGAGCGGTAGTGGGCTTGCAGGATGAAGAAGCGGATGGTCATGGGGCTGTAGGCACGCTCCAGCTGTGGGTGGTCGCCGCTGAAAAACTGCGGCAGGGTGATGAAGTTGCCGAGCGACTTGCCCATCTTCTGGCCATTGATGGTAATCATGTTGTTGTGAATCCAGTATTTCACCATCTGGTCACCCTGGCTGGCTACGGCCTGTGCAATTTCACATTCGTGGTGGGGAAAGACGAGGTCCATGCCGCCGCCGTGGATGTCGAAGTGGCTGCCGAGGTACTTGCGCCCCATGGCCGTGCACTCGCAGTGCCAGCCGGGGAAGCCGTCGCTCCAGGGACTGGGCCAGCGCATGATGTGTTCGGGCTGGGCTGCTTTCCATAGGGCGAAGTCTGCCTGATTCTTCTTCTCCCCCACTCCAGCCAGTTCGCGGCTGGCATCCTTGGTGTTTTCGAGGGAACGGCCAGAGAGAATGCCGTATCGGTGCACCTTGTCGTAGGCCGCTACGTCGAAGTAGATGGAGCCGTTGCTTTCGTAGGCAAAACCGTTGGCGAGGATTTCCTTGACGAGCTGGATTTGCTCGATGATGTGCCCCGTGGCGTGTGGCTCGATGCTGGGAGGCAGACAGCCGAGGGCAGCCATGGCATCGTGGAAACGGTTGGTGTAGTATTGGGCTACCTCCATCGGCTCCAGCTGTTCCAGCCGGGCTTTCTTGGCTATCTTGTCTTCGCCCTCGTCGGCATCGTGTTCCAGGTGGCCCACATCGGTGATGTTGCGGACGTAGCGCACCTTGTAACCCAGATGCTGGAGGAAACGAAAAATAATGTCAAACGTGATGGCTGGACGTGCGTGCCCCAGGTGTGCGTCGCCATAGACGGTGGGTCCGCAGACGTACATCCCTACATGTGGGGCGTGGAGCGGACGGAATACTTCCTTCTGTCGTGTCAGTGTGTTGTAAACGTAGAGTGCTTGTTCCATGAGGTAATGTGCTTTCTTTTTCTGTTTTTTTTGCAAAGTTAGTAAAAAAGGTGTTACCTTTGCAAAAAAATCTAACGAAACATTGTTTCTCTCCCCATTTTAACTCTTAACTTTTAACTTTTAACTCTGTGTTTATGGTGACTTACAGACAATCACTCGCTTTTTGCGGACTCTTTTTGATGGGCATTCTTCAGGTTTGTGCCCAGCAGGTGAAAGAACTGGCTGAGCGGCCCAAGCTCGTTGTCGGCATCATGGTGGACCAGATGCGGTGGGACTACCTTGTGCGCTATTATGAGCGGTATGGCGATGGCGGCTTCCGCCGCATGATGGCCGAGGGCTACAACTGCAACCGACTGAACATAAACTACCTGCCAGCAGTCACGGCGGTAGGCCACACGGCGGTCTATACAGGCACAGTGCCAGCCTTCAGCGGCATCATCAGCAACAGCATGTACTTCGACGGCGAATGGGACACCCCTGTGCGGGACAATACCGTGGAGCCTGTAGGCACGAAGAGGAAGGACGGCAAGGCTTCGCCCCACCGACTGATGTGCACAACCATGACCGACGAACTGCGGCTGGCCACCAACTTCCGCTCGAAGGTCATCAGCATCAGCACGAAGGACAGAGCCTCGGTGCTGCCTGGCGGACACTGTGCGAATGCTGCCTACTGGATGGACTCGAAGTCGATGGACTTCATCACATCTTCTTATTATATGAAGGAACTGCCCGGCTGGTTGAAGGCGTTCAACAAGCAGAAGTTGGGCGAAAAGTATCTGAAGGAATTTGGCCGCAAGCAGGGAAAGGACGGCCAGTGGGAGGCAGACTTCTGGCAGCTGCTCTACGAGGAAGACAGCTATGTGCAGTCTGCCGAAAAACAGGCCGACTACTACGACCAGCGCACAGGCACCATCCTGAAATACACGCCGTGGGGCAACACGCTGCTGGCCGATATGACCATTGCCGCCATCGAGGGCGAACAGCTGGGCAAGAACCCTGCCGGTGTGCCCGACTTTCTGGCCATCAGCTTCTCTTGCACCGACATGATTGGTCACAGGGTGGGACCCAATGCACCATGGATTGAAGACACTTACCTGCGGCTGGACAAGGACATCAAGCGCATCCTGGACACGCTCGACCAGCAAGTGGGACGCGGCCAGTACGTGGTGTTCCTCTCTGCCGACCATGCTGGCAGTCACAACGTGAAGTTCCGCAGAGAGCACGGCATTCCCGCTGGCACCTGGGCACCCTACCGCATCATCAAGGAACTGAACGACAAGCTGAAGGCTGCGTTTGGCCTGACGGAAGACGTGATTCACGGTGTGGAAGACCACCGAATTTTCTTCAACAACGAAGCCCTTGCAAGACAGCAAAACCGCACAACCGCACAACCGCATAACCGCACAACCGTAAAACAACAGTGCATCGACCTCTGCATCGACATTCTGCAAAAGAAAGAAAACGTGGCATACGCCTTCGAGCCTATCAAGATTCCTGCCTACATACCCGAACCAATCCGCACGATGTGCATCAATGGCTATTGCCCAGGGCGTTCAGGCGAAATACAGATTGTGCTGCAACAAGGCATCACCGAAGACTATGACGACGGCTACAAGAAAGACTACAATGGCATCCCCGTTGGCACCAACCACGCCGTCTGGTCGCCCTACGACACACACATCCCGTTCATCGTCATGGGCAAAGGCATTCGCCATGCCTGGGACGAAAAGAGCTACACCGTCAACGACATTGCGCCTACCATCTGCTCCCTGCTCCAGATTCAGCAACCCAGTGCCTGTGTAGGGAAAGCGATAGAGGTAAGGTAGGGGGAAAGTGAAGAGTGAAAAGTGAAGAGTGAAAAGTGAAGAGTGAAAAGTCTGATTAAGTGAAAAGTGAAGAGTGAAAAGTGAAAAATCTAAGTTACTGGGGCTAAACGCAGCCTAATGCCGACTAAACTGTAACTTAGATTTTTCACTTTTCACTTTTCACTTCCCTTGCACATACTAAACTCGCATCCGCAATACAACTGATTATAGAAACCATTCACCTTCAGCAACTCGTTGCGCCGTTGCTGAAGGCCACCTTTACGCCAGTTGCGGCCATCGAAACGGATGCCGCCACCCACTTGTTCCACTGCCCACTGCCCTGCGGCATTGATTTGCTCCAGCGACTTCCAGCGGCTGCTGGCCAGCGTGGTGGTAAACTCTTCCAGCCCCAGCTCCTTGCACTTCCTCGCCGCACGCAGCAGACGGTACTTGAAGCACAGCAGACAACGGCTGCCTCGCTCTGGCTCATGCTCCAGCCCCTTCACACAGCAAAGCCAAGCCGCGTGGTCATAATCGTCGTCGATGATGTCCAGCCCCAGCTTGGCCGCATAGCGAGTAAGCTCATTCTTTCGGATAAGGTACTCCTCTTCAGGATAAATGTTCGGATTGCAGTAGAACAGCGTAGGCCGCACCTCATTCTGCAACATCCACTCAATGATTGCGCTCGAACACGGCGCACAGCAGCAATGCAGTAAAACACGTTTCATAACCAGCGTTTCTTTTTCTGGCCACAAAGGTACGACCTTTCCACGAAGTACACAAAAATCCTCCGAACTTCACAGCCCAGAGGATACGAAAAAAACACTAATTTTATTAATTATTATTACCTCGCCGAACTTCACAGCCCGGTTTTTACCGGGAAGCCAAATCACTGCATCCATACAGAAAAAGCGCAGGGACTCTGGTCATTCCACGATAAAGTCGTTAGGAAGTTTATAAGACTTCTTTAATTCATACAAAAGCCATATTAATATGAATATAAAAACAACAGATATAATTAGTAATACTATATTCATGGCGGAGAAGCACAGGGCGCCGGAACGCCCTGTGCGCTACTCTATCTATTTCACTAAAATCTTCTTCACGACACCATTCGTGTAACGGACAATGTTGATACCCTTCTGGAGTCCAAGCAGTGGAGCACCAGCCATAGAGTAAACAGCCTCAATCTCCATGCCGTCCAGCGAAGAGAGCGACTGAATGTCAGTGGCAACAGGGTCGGTCGTCGGGTTCAGCACGATAGAAGTAACCTTGGCTGTTGAACCCCAGTTCACCTTGATAGCATTGAGGTGAACATACTTGTAAATAGAGAAGTCAACGTCAACATAACCGTCATCGCCAATCGTTGGTCTGAGTTCGTACCAGATGCTGGTGTCCTCTTCACGGTTGAAAATCACGCGGAGCGAAGCACCAGGTTCACCAAAGATACGCATCACTTCCGCGCCCGTGATGTTAGCATAGTCTGTGTTCGTAACATTGCTGCTACCATAGACCACGCCACCGCTTTCCACCTCTGTGCCATACTCGGCAGCATCCCAGTAAGGATTGTTGCTGACAACAGTGGCAACAGGACCTACACCGCTCCAACTCTTGAACAAGTCTTTCGTCAGTTCAGTGTCAGAGAACTCATAGATTTCTGGTTGCTGGCTTGCCTCATACTCTGCTTGAGCTTTGGCGGCAGCCTCGGCCAGTGCAGCGATTTCAGACTTCACGGCTTCGGCCTGAGCCTTCACTTCGTCCAGCTTCTCGGCAAGAGTTACTTCGTCGTAAGCCTGGGCAACAGCCTCTTCCAGAGCGGCAACATTCTGAGCCACGGCTGCAACGCCTTCTTCCTGGGCAGCAGCCACCTCAGCAGCATAGCCAGCGATGGCTTCCTTCACAGCCTCCAACTCGGCCTTCACTGTATTAACCTGCTCGTCAGCCTCAGCCTTGGCAGCTTCGTTAGCAGCAATCTTGGCCTGTTCAGCCTGCTCAGCCTCGTATGCAGCCTGTGCAGCAGCAGCAGCAGCCAGATAGCTCACAAAGTCATTCTTCACTGTCTCGATGTCGGCCTTAATCTCGTCCATCTTCTCAGGCAATGTCAATGCAGCATAGTTCTCGGCCACCTTCGTAGCAAGAGCAGCCACCTCCTGATTCAGAGCCTCGGTCTGTTCTGCCATAGCGTCCTTCACTTCCTGAGCATAGCCATCCACAGTCTGCGCAGCAGCATCAATGGCTTCCTGATTCTCTGCCAGAATAGCCTGCAACTCAGCCATGGCAGCCTCGTTAGCAGCAATTTGAGCCTGTTTAGCCTCGTATGCAGCTTGCAATTCAGCAGCAGTAGCAACAGCGGCGGCAATCTCAGTCTCAATAGCGGCGGCAACAGCCTCAATGCTATCCATCTGGGCAGCCAATGTCACATCAGCGTAAGCAGCAGCCACACCCTGGCTGAGCGTGTCGATGTCAGCGGCAATAGCCTCCAGGCCATCAGCCATGGCAGCAACCACTGTCGTGTCAGCAAACGCCTTGATAGAATCCGTTACAGCAGCAAGGTCAGCCTTCAGCGTATCAACCAAAGCCGTAGCAACACCATAGAGAGAATCGTTGACCACTTCGGCAGCGTCCACTGGGGCGTAGAAGATTGTGATGGTCTTCATGCGGAAGTGACCACTGGCTGTATTTGTGTTTGTGAAAGTGACCTCCTTGGCCAAACCCTCCCAAGTCGTGCCCGACAGCGTACCCTCGCTGGCAGCAAGGTCTGTGGCAGCGTGCTTGTTCAGCTCATAGTCGAAGACCATCTTCTCAATCTTCTTGTCGGAAGAAACCGTCAGCGTGTTGCCGCCATAGAGACGGACAGCCTTGTTCGATTCATAATAAGCAGGAGCCGAAGAACCCGTACCCTTCGACAGCGTGGCAGCAGCAGAGCCGTCAGCAGCAGTGGCAGTCTCCACCACCTGCGCATTCTCATAGCCCTGGGCAGCAAAGTCGATGGTAGCCTTCTCTACAGGAGCAGCCTCCTCGAAAGTCACATTCACCCTGAAATCCTCGAAGACCGTAGTCACGGCAGCAGCATTCGTCGAGCGAACACCCGAAACCAGAATCTCGCCACCCTCGGCACCCTCGGCAGCAGCCTCCACCGTCAGGGTGATGATTTCGCCCTCGTCGGCCAGCACCGTAGAACTCAAGCTGTAGAGCACAACCAGCACCCTGCTGCCATCATCAGTCAGGCTGGCATCAATCACGTGGTCACCCACATTCTCGCCTACCTCGCCCTTCACGAAAGCAAGACCTTCGGGCAGCGTCACATAGAAGTTCACGCCCGTATATTTGCCCGTCGCATCAGCCATGAGGCAGAAGCTAACCGTCTTCTGCTCACCCCTGCCAATGGTGAAGTCCTCCACCGAGAGCAGACCAGCCGCAGCGGGAGCACCCTCGAAAGTCACGTTCACCTTGAAGTCATCGAAGGGATACGCAACAGCCGCTGCATCCGTAGCGCGAACCGCAGACACCTGAATTTCGCCCTTCGCGGGGACATCCGCAGCAGCCTCCACCGTCAGGGTGATGATTTCGCCCTCGTCGGCCAGCACCGAAGAAGACGGACTATAAAGCATCACGCCCACCGTGCCGTCAGCCTTCGGCACAGCAGTAATCACATGGTCAGCCACGTTCTCGCCCACTTCGCCCTCCACGAAAGAAAGCCCCTCCGGGAGCGTCACGTCAAAACTCACGCCCGTATATCTGCCCGTCGCAGCCGCAGCCAAGTTGAAGCTGACAGCCTTCTGCTCACCGGCACCGATGGTGAAGTCCTCCACAGAGACAAGCCCCTGTGCACCCGCTGCCATTCCCCAGGCCAGGAACAGCAGACTACTCAATATAAACTTAATCCTATTCATGATTCAAACAATTTTATTTCTTCATCAAGTTAATCAGATACTGAATGTCAGCCACATTGATTTCGCCGTCGCCGTTCACGTCAAACTTCACATCCCCGCTGCCATCCTTCCAGGCATTGATGACAGCCTGAATGTCGGCAACGCTCACTTCGCCGTCGCCCGTCAGGTCGCCCTCAATCGTTTCCGGTTCAGTCACAACCTTGACAGGAACAACAGCCGAGCCTTCAAGGGTGTATGAAGTGCTGGTCTCGTTGCTCAAGGTCACATTCTTCACCTCAATCTGGGCATCCTCAGCCGTCTCGCCTGTAGCCTTCACGATGAAAGAGAAGACAGCACCCGTCGAACCCTCAAAGTTTTCAAGCGTGATGGAAGAAATCAAAATCTTGTAACCACCCTCAATTGGGTTGCTGACAATCGTCGTGTTCATCGACAAGCGGTCCGTGTAGCCAAAGAGTTCGCCCTCTTCGTCTTCCACAAGCTCCAGGCCAGCAGGAATCATCACTTCTGCCGAAAGCCCGTTGATGTCAACATCGTTGCTCAGCAGCACATTGACTTTCTGCGTCTGCTCCAACTCCAGTTCAACGCTTTCCACATCCACCGAGAACTTGCCCACGTATGCCGAAACCGTAGCCGAATAGTCGGCCATCACGATTTCCTTCGATTCAGCAGCCGTATTGTCACTGCCGACAATGCTCCGAATCGTAATCCTTCCACTCTTGAATGTCTTGGCAGCAGCCACATCAATAGTAAACAACGCACCCTCGTTCAGCTTGATGGCAGACTTGGCAGGGTCGGTTGCATTCTCCAAAATCACGAAACGCTGCGTCGTACCGTTGATGGCAGATTTTGTCAGCGAATGACTGCTGCGAGTGATGCGGCTAAGATTCTTCACGGGTTCGCCCACGAAGGACAAGCCTGCAGGCATTACCACATCAAACTGCAATGAAGAAATGGCATCCTCATTATCCATATATACAGCAATAGTTTTCTGCTCGCCCGGATTGATAGAGAAATCCTCCATGTAAACCCTGTTCTCGGCCAGCACACTGGCAGCGAAAGCCATCAGCAGCACCAGCACACTGAAAACTCTCCTTGCGATGTAAATATTTCCTTTCATATACTTTCTTTAGCTTTAAGTCGTTTATTAATAAATTAAGAAAAGAGGGGAAGGCATGGCAGACGCAGAAAGTCTGTTCCCTTGTCTGCCACGCCCCGTCAAAAAAGAGAGTCTTCTTTACTTCACGAGCACCTTCTCGGTCGTTCCGTCTTGGTGGCGGATGATGTTGATGCCCTTCTTCAGCGCATTCATCAACTGACCGCCCACGCTGTAGATGGTAGAAGTAACCTTCTCGGTAGCCGTCAGCTCAGTGATGCCCGTAGCATCTTCGCCGACTACGCTGCCCAGCCTGTAAGAGCGAGCTGCCGCATCCGTGAAGATGGCATTCTCTACTGCCACCTGACCGCCGCTGTAGCCAGCCGACACCTCTACATCGAGTACCAAGAGGGCCACCTCCGTGTTCAGGAACTCATTATTCTCAATCGTAGAAATCAATACGCGGTGAGCACCGTTCTCCAGGTCGTTAGAGAGCAGTTCGTGGCCATTGGCGCGAGAAGTCAGGCTCTCGCCTACCACCTTCACACCCTCAGGCAGCACGATGTCCATCTGGGCACCCACGTAACTCTTCGTGCCAGCGAGCGCGATGACAATCTGCTGCTTCGTGCCAGTGCCGATGGCGGCGATGGAGATGGCATCCGAGTTGTCTGCTGTAGCAAAGCGAGACTTCGCAGCATTTGTCCATGGCCATGTCGTGTTGCCGCTCATGATGTAGCTTGCAACACCCGTCACATCGGCAATGGTAACCTCACCATCACCATTCACATCGGCTGCATAGAACTTAGAGTCGGTAGGCTCAACCTTCGTGATGTCCAGAGCAATGTTGCGGATAGCCGAGTAGTCAGCCACGTTCACCTTGCCGTTGTGGTCAACGTCACCCTTGATGTAGCTCTTGTCCTCTACATCCTTTGCGTAAGCTTCTACCTCAGCAGCAAGCTCTGCGGCGCGGTCCATGATGGCAGGATATTCCTCCATGTAAACAACCTCCTTGCCGAATGATGTGATATTGCCGTTTTCATCGACATTTTCAATCTTTACGCCGTTTATGTCACTATAGACATAGAGACTGTTTGCATTGTAGTTGTAGGTTGTCAAACTGGACACATTATTGTGCAAAGTACTATATGTTCCATTGAGTGCACTTTCATCTGCAACAGTATATTTCTTAATACGCTGTGTATTATATGCCGTAGTCAATGCCGCAGAAACAGCAGAAACGGTATTAGAAGCATTGTAGAAAGCAAGATCTTGCTCCAAAACAGAGATTTCACCCTTAATGGAAGCCTCATCGTTCATGTCATCCACATCGCCAATCTTGTCCGAAGCCTTAAGCTTATAGCCTGCGTTCTTAGCATCAACGTAATCACGCCAATCTTTAATTTGGGCTGTAATCTCAGCATAGCTGTATTCACGCCAAGTTTTGTAAGTCTTATAAATTGGATTATCATCCTCATCATAACCTTCTATCCTTGGCTTATCTACAACCTGTTGATACTTATACTCAGCTGCTGCTGCATTCACATCAGCAAGAGCCTTGTCAAGCTTGTCGAGGACATCGGTGAGTTCTGCATACTTGGCATCGTTGATGTCGTATGGTGCTTCGTCTGAAGCAATCTCGCTGTCAAGATCAACGTAAACGTCTGCTACCTTAGCTGCCGAAGTCAAGTTGTTCTCAGCATAGAGCAGAACAGTCTTGTCTGCAACCTCCTGATCGAGTTCTGCCTGAGCAGCCTCAATAGCTGCCTTCAGTTCATCGACAGCACCCTGATATGTATCCACTACAGGTTCGTGGCAGTCTGCCAACTGAGCTGTGAGGGCATCGTAAGTTGCCTGCAAGCCATCGATGGCAGTCTGTACCTCCTGCTGGGCAGTAGCGGATGCAGCCTTGTCATAGATTTCAGCCAACTCATACTTGGTCTGGCCAATGGCTTTTTCGAGAGCAAGGTAAGCAGCATGAGTTTCCTCGGCTGTAGCCTTGACTGGCTTCGTCGTGTCGTCATTGCCGTTCTTATCCTTTTCATAGATTGGCAGACCATCTTCATCAACCTTACCAGTCTGGAAGTCACGAGCAATGGCTGCATTTTCCTTTGTATAGCCAGCGATGATGTCCTTGTACTTGTCAATCTCTTCGTTCTCAATGTCAGCAGCTGTGGCCTTGTCATAATCGTTCATCAACTGGCCAATTTCAACGCTGATGGCAGCTTCCTCAGCATCAATAGCGGATGCTATGATGCCTTCAATAGCATTGAGCTGGGTATTGCAAGCATTCTCAATGATAGCCTTATTGGCACTGGCAATACCTTCACCACTATAGAAGAGTGCGGCTGCTGTCAAACCGTCAATTTCGCTCTGAACGGTATTGAGACGGTCGTTCAGGTTGTCGTTGTGTTCAACGAGGAGTGAGCCTACATAGTCTTTAGCGCCAGCAAGAGCATCCTGTACTCCCTGGATGGACTCCCGCATGGCTATGTATGCAAGGTCGTTGGAGTGGTAAGCCTGGTCTTCATCGTATGCAGCCCAGTATGTACTTGTATGAGTCTCCTTGATGTCCTTGCCATTCTTGTCCTTGCCAACAACTTGTTCATCGTAGTCTCCAATGAAGTTGTTAAGGATGTTGTATGCGCTGCTGTAGTTTGCAAACTTTTCACCAGCCTTGATCTTGCCCCATGCGGTAGCGGCCTTGTCAATGCTATTGGCAACGAAGTCTGCATAGCTGTCTGTATATGCACCAAGAGTGCCGTCTTCAGCAACGAACTTGGCAATGGCTTCAGCCTCCGCAGCAGCAAGTGTGCGGGCTGCACCGATGTTGCTGTTCCATGCGGTAGCGGCAGCGGTCTCTTTGTCGGCAGCCAGCTTCGTGTCGATAGTTGCAAAGTTGGGCAGGATGGTGTTGTCAAGAATGTATGCAAAGTCTTGCGCATTCTTGCTCTTTTCAGCATTGTCAAGAATAGTCTTCACGTCGGCCACAGCCGCGCGAGCGTCCTTGTCGCTGTAGCCAAGTGCCTCCTTGATGGCGGTAACGGCAGCTTCGTACTTCTGGTTGGCGTTTTTGTATTCTGTCTGATAGGTTGCCAGAGCTATCGTGTTCACCTCGTCGGTATAGGTCTTTGCCAGGTCTTCCACCTCTGCCTGATACTTCTCGGCTTTCTGCTTCCACGCTTCTTCTGCATCGAAGAGGGCAGGAGCACTGGTTGCCTGATAATCGGCATTGGCATCGGCCTTGAGCTGACGAATCATGCCAGCATATTCGTAGATACCGCCCTCGCCTGTGACATCCAGCAATGTCTGTGTTGCAGCTGGGCCAGAGGCATACGAGAGCTTGCTCAGCATCGTGATCAGGTTCACGTTCTCTGTGTAAGACTCTGTGAGTGTCTTGTAGGCAGCATCGAAGGCTTCCTTGCGCGTAGCGTTGTCGGCGGCAATGGCAGCCTTGTAGGTGTCGTTCCAGCCATCGGCAAGTTGCTTGAGTGCATTGTCAATCTTGGTGAGCTGCTCTTCAAGGGCAGACTTGTTCGTGTCGCTCTTGCCGGCAGCAAAGGCTTCAGATACAGCCTTGTCGTAAGCGGCGAGGTCGTTCTTGGCCTGAGCGAGGGTGGCAATGGCTGCTTCGTGAGCCGTGGAAGTCTCGTCGTTGGTGATTTCAGCGAAAAGGTCGTCCCATACTTCCAGAGTGCTTTTAGATGCAGCAACCTGGTCGTTGTGAGCCTTTTCGTTAGCCTCGGCCAGTGCCTTCAGGCCCTCGATGTTTGCCTTCACGTTGGCCAAACGAGACTGGAGAGAACTGAGGTTCTTCACCATGTTCTTGCTGGTGTCGGTGTATCTCTTGTCGTCCTTCGTAGTACCAGGATAGAGAGGAGCCGTCTTCTTCGAGTCGCCATAGAGTGCTATTCTTGCTTCATTAGCTGCGACCTGGGCTGACAGGATGCTTTTGTATTCATTCTGATACTTTTGAAGTTCACTATTGAAGAATGTAAGACCTGCACCAGTTGCAACCTCGCTGATACCATTCTTTGCAGCAGTAATAGCTGCAGGCACATCAGCTGTGGCAATAGCCGCTTCGAAGGTATTGTTTGCAGTAGCATTATCCGATTCATTGGCAGCCAGTGTTCTGAGCTGGTTGACGGCACTCTTGATGGCCACGATGCGGTTGTCGAAACCAGGAGTTGTTACCTTACCGTCCTTGTCCTTGACATCCTGACGGTCAGCACGAACTGTTTCAGCTGCAAAAGAGGCTGCGAGGTTGGAGGTGACAGCATTAATCAGACTCTGCTGACCCTGAACTTCAGCATCAAAACGATTGGCAACATCGGGGGCGAGCAACTGGGCAATGCTCTTGTACTCAACCTCATTGTATGTACCACCATTCAGCAGGGCGGAAACTTCGGCCAGTGCATCTTGAACTGCAACGTTTGCAAGCTTTTCTGCCTCGTATGCTTCCTTGGCAGAACTTGCATCGTTCAGCAACTTGTTGTAGTCAGCCTCAATGGTCACAAGGTCTTGCTGAATCTCTGCGAGCAGAGCGATGGCTTCAGCATCGTCGGTAGAGGCCTTTGCATTGCCAATCTTGGTGTTCTGGTCGGTGAGCTTGGTCTGGATGGCGTCCTTCTGGGTGTTCAGGGCTTTGTACTTCAGGCCGAATGTGTCAGCATCGTAATCGGCGGGCAACTGAATCACACCGACGCGGCGCTCAGCCTCGGCAAGCAGACGTGCTTTGGCAGCGGCCAGCTGTGCTTCGTTCCATGCTGTTTCGTTGTCTGGATAGAGGGTTTCCAGATTCTTCACTGCTGTAGAGATTGTCGGGTCAATGGTGATGGCAGTCAGATTCTCTGGAGCCTTCTGGTCAGCTACAATTTGCAGCGAATCTACGTGTGCGCCGTCGCTCAATGTGAGAGCACCATTGAGAGCTGCTTGAATCTTGGCAATGGCAGCGGCGTATTCGCTGATGGCTGTAGCGTATGACTTGCCTGTAAGCACATCGTTGCCCGTCTTGCCTTGACCTGCAAGTTCGGCAGCATCAATCGTTACATCCTTGTTGGTGGCAGTGCCGACAAGACCTGGAGTAGCAGCCTGAGTCACGTTGCCATTTTTGTCCTTCACCTCTGGTGTGCCGTTGAGTTTTGCATCGTAGTCAACAAGAGCGGCAGCAATCGCGTTGTAGGCAGTGATAGCGTTTTGGGCGGCAGTCAGATAGTTGTTGATGTCGTTAGTGATGTCGGCGACGCCCTTGGTTGTCTGCTTGCCATCTTTGTCAAATACACCGGCTTGCAGATTTTCGGTATTGAACTTCTGGGCTGTGCCTGTGCCGTCCACCTTGTAAGCGGCCTTGGCAGCTTCGGTCAAGGCATCGATGGCGTTCTGGATGGCGGTTTCTGTTGCACCGAAGCGACCGTTTGTAGTGTACTTTCCGTCGGTAGATTTGAGGTCGTGAACACCAGTCTTGTTCTTGTTGGTCGATGCGTTGTTGAACGCAGTCTGCAGGTCGGCAATGGCTTTCAGTGTAGCGTTGTTGGCGTCGTATTCGGCAATAGCCTTGTCGGTCTTGGCCTTCAGGTCGCTGATGGCCTTCTCGATAGTTGTCTTGTCGGCCTGATAGTTCTCGCAATATGGGCTTTCAGCAGCAATGGTGTGAGCCTTGTTGGCTGCATTCACATTGGCCTGCAGGTCGGCAATCTGTTGCTTAATGGCATCGATTGCGCTTTGATAGGCAGCAGTGACACTGGGACGATTGTCTTTAGGGAACGCAGCGTTTGGTGTTGATATTGGCGTAGTCACATCAGCAGCCAACTTGTCCGTCAATGTCTTAACATCGGCACATGCAACAATGTAGTTAGAACGGAGGGTTCCTTCGGCAGGATTCTCCACTGTGCCCACCTTGCTTTCGTACTCATTATAAACAGTTGGCAGACCAGCTTCTGCTTCGGCCAAAGCTGCCAAATACTCAGTCTGTGTGTCTGCATTGGCCTCGCCAGCATCATACTTGGCCTTGTTTTCCTTCTCGACATTTGCGATGTCGCGTGAATAGTTGTTCAGGTCGCTAAGAGCCTTTACGTAGGTGTCGGTGTAAATGCTACCGTCTGTTGCACCTGCAAGCAGGTCGTAAAGACGGGCGGCTTCGTCATTATACTGATTCTTGGCATTAGTGATTTCAGCAACAACGTTTGCATAGGAGAACGCATTGTCACTACCCGACTGGATGGCTTCCTTGGCTGCATCAATGGCCGCCTTGATGTTGTCTGACTTCTTCTTAATGTTCTCTGAAGAGAATTCCGAAGCAGCAGTGTTTGCCTTGTAAGCGGTTTCAGCAGCAGCCTTGAAGTCTGCAACCTGTTTTACAACTCCCTCATAAAGTGTCTTGGCTGCAACCTGAGTTTCTTCTGCAGCCTTATTATATACAGTAGTCAGTGTCTGGAGATAAGTCTCAAGGGCTGCATGACCGTCAAGAGCTGCGGCGTATGCTTCATAGTTGGCAGCAGCCTTGGCAATGGCTTCACCTGCTGCATCGATGTCAGCAAGAATGGTATAGTACTGAGTTACATCATCGCCAAAGTTATTGATACGGACTTGAATTTGGGAAGCATCAAGCCCCAACTTCTGTAATGTTTCGTCTTCTGTATATACCCCTGCCTTGTTAATTTGAACGGCAAGTTTCTGGGTGAGTTCAGCTTTGAGATTGTCAACAGATTCACGATTCATATTCAGCTGGAAGTCATCGAAACGTGCCCAGTTTGCTGTTGCTTTGTCAAGCTTAACACCAATCGTAAGCTTCTCATCTGTAACCACAATGTCATTCAAAAAGAAGATGCCTTCTTCTCCCTTAATTTGAGTTTGCTTGCTACCTGCATACAAATATAGGCCATCACCACCGAAAGCACCTACGACAGCAAGGCTGTAGGTTCCATTAGGCAGAGATACTTCCTGATGAATGTCAGAATTAGGCAGACCGCCGCTTCCTTGCCATTTTTCACAATAGAGTGTACCAACCTTCTTTGCCAAGCTTGTATTTGCCTGTGCCTGAAATCCGTTGTTTGTCCAGCCAGTCAAATTATTCTCAAAGCTCGGATTAGTAATGAAAGAGGTTGCATTACCACCATAGTCCAGCAACTTGAAGTTGTCCCAGATACACCAAAGATTTGTATTAACTGTATTGGCAACACCGATAGTAAGTTTACCATCTGTCACCACTACTCGAATTGGGTCTATTGTGTATTTGCCATTAGTGAACGCAGTCGAAGCTTCGTTCATGGAATTTTCGGTACCCGTCCTAAGAGGTATTGTTGCCCTTTGGTCATTTGCGAAGAAATAAGGCAGATTCGTATTGTCTGAACCATCCTGACGATAGAATCCTTGAGCCGTAAGATAGTAAGTTCCATTTGGAACGGTCAATTCTTGATGAATAAAGAATGTGCGATGGTAAGCCTCTGCACAATAATTTGTTCCGAGACCACCTCGCCAGCTATTTGGACCAGAATAAGATCCATCATTAGTCCAGCCTGCACCATTCGCTGTCTCAAAACTTGGATTAGTGATGAGGCTTGTCACGTCAACCTGTGCCACAGCACTGCCAGTGCTTGCGGCTGTCAAGATTGCCGTCCACAATAAAGGTTTGTTCTTTCCCATAGTTGTTTTTGTTTTTAATAGTTAATAAAAATGTTTGAGTTGTCTTTTTCTACTTTATATTTTTTCTCACTCTTTTTTCGGGGGGTTGTCTGTCTGTCGGGCGCGCCTTAAGTCATGGCCTTGCAGGGATATACGGCAAATCCCCGCATGGGGCGGGGGCTGGCTGTGTCTGCATGGTGAACTGCGCCGTCGGGGGCTGCAAGGAATGTTAATTTTCCATTCATAATCTTAAAGACATATTTCTTCCGCACTTTTCATCGTTTTTTGTTTTAAACGCATCGCGCCACGAACCACGCTTCCGGGTTTCTTGTCTGCGGTGGGTTAAGGGAGACACAAGTGGGGAACCTTGCCGTACAGTCCGGCGGTATGATGGGTTTCTATTGCAAAGGTACTGTGAACAAGGCCCCTTACTTGCCTATTACTGCCACCCTGTTTCTTTATCCCATGAAAACGACCGTTTTTTGCGGCTGCTGTGATGGTAGCAGTATGCTACCTGTCGCAGCGGCATAGGCAATGCGTCGCGCTCGCGTAGGCAATCATTAGCAAACAAATGCCTACATGAGCGCGACGCATTGCCTACGCGAGCCAGGAAGTATTGGTAAGAAAAAGCGTAGATTGAAGATTCTTTCTTACGAAAGAATCTTCAATCTACGATGTAGTGTCTCGCGCACGTGCGCGTACATACTAATTATTATAAGGAGAGAGGACGGCCTGTGGCTATGAGGGAGCTTCCAGGCAGGAGTCTGGCTTAGGGTCGATGTAGCCGTGGATGTAACGCTGCATGGTCTTGCTGTTGACCTTGCAGTCACGGGCTATCTGGGCAATGGAGACTTTCTCTTTGAGGCGGCTGACAATGTAGTCGTGCTTCTTGTAGAGCTTGAGGGAGGTTTGTGGACTTTTCCGACGGGGACGGCCCAGGACTGCGCCTTCTGCCTTCTTGCGGGCAAGAGCCTCTTTGGTGCGCTGCGAAATGAGGTTGCGCTCTATCTCTGCCGAGAGGCTGAAGGCGAAGGCGAGTACCTTGCTCTGGAGGTCGTCGCCCAGGCGGTAGTTGTCCTTGATGGTCCAGACGGAGCAGTTCTTGCTCATGCAGAGACTCAGAATCTCCATAATCATGAGCATGTTGCGCCCCAGGCGCGAGAGTTCGGCGCAGATGATGACATCGCCGCTCTTGACATGTTTCAGGAGGGTGCCGAGCCTGCGCTTGCGGTAGGTAACGGTTCCGCTGACTTGTTCTTCAATCCAGCCGTCAATGTGGAGGTGGTGGCACTGACAGTATTTGATGATTTCGTAACGCTGGTTTTCCACTGTCTGCTTGTCTGTGCTCACTCGTATGTAGCCATATAGCATGGTAATTTCTATTTTTTAAAATTAGGTTTTATTGTTTTTAGTTAGTGTTGAGAAATAGTGTTTGACATGTCGGTTTTTACATTATAAAAGGGTTGTTTTTTCGATTTCGTTCACTTTTTTTCAAAAAAAACACAAAAATATTTTGCGGATTAAATAAAAATATGGATATTTGCGCCCAAATCTGTTTTCCCGAATGAATTTGACCACAAAAAACGGTCGTTTTCATGGGGCAGAAGAAAGACTCAACGTCTGTTCCTAAATGAAATCGACCACAAAAAACGGTCGTTTTCATGGGTTTGTTTTTATTGGCTCTTTTTCCCATCTTCTTCACAAAGTCCACGTCCCCACAGAGCCGTCACAGAATGGACTGCTTTCCAAACCTTTATCTCTGCAAAGTTACGGTTTTTCCCGCAAACTGCCAAATAATACGAGTTACAAGTTACGAAATAGGGGTCTGGGTGTACGAAATGGTATTTTCAGATTACGAAATAATAATTACGGAGATTTTTTCAGTTAAAGTAACTATTCAGCGAATCGCCCTTGGCGATGAATTATTGGAAACGAATATGAATAATATGAATAATAATGGGTCTCATCAAGAATATTTATGTCCTAAAATGGAAAAATTATTCATATTAGTCATATTCGTTTCCCTATAAAAGCCGCACAGCGACATTCGCTGAATAGTTACCAGTTAAAAGTTAAAATGTCTTGTGGCGAACACTCCGCATGGCATTTTAACTTTTAACTTTTAACTTTTAACTGAAAAAAGTCGTATCTTTGCGCCCAAATCTGTAATGATGGAAATTAGGATTGCTACACTGAATGATTTGGAGTCTGCCGCCCAGCTGTTTGTTGGCGCAATGGCGGGGCGGACGGTTTTTGCCTTCTACGGCAAGATGGGGGCGGGAAAGACGACGTTTATCCGCGCCGTGTGTGAAGGGCTGGGGGTGAAGGATGTCATCAATTCGCCTACGTTTGCCATTGTGAATGAGTACCTGAGTGGCGGGGGTGAACCTATCTACCACTTCGACTTCTACCGAATCAAGCGGCTGCAGGAGGTGCTTGACATTGGGTATGAGGACTATGTGTATAGCGGTGCTCTGTGCCTGATGGAGTGGCCTGAACTCATAGAAAACCTGCTCCCCGATGACGCTGTAAGGGTTGTCATCGAAGAGCAGGCTGACGGTAGCAGGGTGGTGAGGTTTTAGTCCTCGGCCTGTTCGTTGTATTCCAGCTCGGCATCTACCAGCAGAAGCAGGGCATCGTGGTCGTAGGGGCCCATGCCTTCTTTTTTTGCTTTTTGCTCGATGTGTTTCACGATGTCTTCAATGTCCACATCGATGTAGCCGTCGGCATCGGCTTTGCTGCTGAGCTTTTCCAGGTATTCCAGCACTACGTCTATGCAGTAGTAGATGTCGTCTTCGCTGAAGTTCTCGCGGTTTTCTTGCCCTATATAGTTATATATGAAGGCTACCTCCTTGGCGTCTTCTTCGGCACCAAGCAGGATTTCGTTGTCAATGGTGCTCATAATTGGAGAATTTTTAACTTTTATGTTAGAGCATGGCTTTGATTTTGTCTTCGTACATGTTTCTGGGGGCTGCACCTACGATTTTGTCAACCACCTGTCCGTCCTTGATGAAGAGTACGGTCGGCACGTTGCGAATGCTGAATTTGGACACGAGGTCTTCTGCTTCCTCGTCTTCCACATCGACTTTTCCGATGTTGACCTGACCGGCGTATTCTTCGGCAAGTGCTTCGATGATGGGGGCAATCATCCTGCATGGACCGCACCATGTTGCCCAAAAGTCGAGAACCAGCGGCTTGCCTTCGGCCAGCACGCTTTCATAGTTTGAATTGTTGATTTTCATAATAAATCTGTTTTTGTGGGGGTTAATAAATGAGGAATGAGGAATGAGGAACCTTTAGCTCGACGAAGTCAATTGATACACTAAGGCGCAGTAACCATTCCTAATTCCTAATTCCTAATTCCTAATTATAATTTATGCATTGTTTATTGTGAATTGAATTTCCGGATGTTCGTTGAAGAAGTGCATGAGGGGCTTCTGCACGGAGATTTTGATTTTCCGTGAGAATAGCCGTGCTTTCATGTTGTCGGCGGCGTGAACGTTGAAGAAGAGTTCGGCCTGGCCGGGACATTCGCGTGCTATTTCGGCCAAGTCCTGCACCATGTCTGTGCTGAGGCGGTCGAGGGGGACGGAGAGGGTGATGCGCTCGATGAGCTTGTCTTTTACGTCGGAAAGCAAGTCGATGGTCTTCAGCTGTAGGCTGTATTCGTTGGGCCGCCACTGGTTGGGCGCGACTTTGGCTCGGATAAACAGGGAGGCTCCTTCAATGAAGCAATTGTGGAAGTCCAGCCAGTCTTTGCCGAAGAGGGCCAGTTCGCCTCCGCCAGAGTAGTCTTCCATCTTGACGATGCCATACAGGTTGCCTTTCTTTGTTTCGCCCACCCGTATGTTTGTGACGATGCCGCCAAAGGTGACTTCTTCGAGCTTGGACAGCGGCTCCTTGTCTTCCAGCTGGGTCAGTTTTGTGTTGCACACATGGTTCAGCACAATGGCATATTCGTCCAGCGGATGGGCCGAGAGGTAGATGCCCACCAGGTCGCGCTCTTTGTTCAGACGCTCCAGTGCTCCCCATTCCGCATATGCCTTGGGCAGGGCTGGGTGCACCACTTCGGCTCCGAAGCCCATGCCGAACAGTGAGGTTGCTGCTTGCTGTCTGTCCTGCTGGTATTTATATCCATAGCGTATCAGCACATCGAGGAAGACCTCGCCAGCTCGGTTTCCGGGGGCGGGGGCAAAGTATGCCTCGCGTTTCAGTTCCTTGAAGCAGTCCATGGCTCCCGATATGATGAGTCCTTCAAGGCTCTTGCGATTACATGCAGACAGGTTGATGCGTTCAAAGAAATCGAATACGTCTTTATATTCTCCGTTCTTGTCACGCTCTTCTATCAGAGAAATAATGCCATATTCGCCTACACCCTTAATGCCACCCATGCCGAAGCGGATGTCTCCGTTCTTGTTGACCGAGAACTTGAGGCGCGATTCGTTGACATCGGGGCCGAGGGTGTTGATGCCTACAGCCTTGCATTCGTCCATCAGTTTGCGTATGTCGGTGATGTTGGCCAGGCTTCGGCTCATGACGGCAGCCATGTATTGAGCAGGGAAGGTGGCTTTCAGGAATGCCGTCTGGTATGCCACCCAAGAGTAGCACGTGGCATGGCTCTTATTGAAGGCATAGCTGGCAAACTTTTCCCAGTCGCTCCATATCTTGTCGAGCACTTGTGGGTCGTGTCCATTCTTTTGCCCGCCCGTAATGAATTTAGGCTTCATGGCATCTACAATGTCTTTCTTTTTCTTGCCCATTGCCTTACGCAGGGCATCGCTCTCGCCGCGAGTGAAGTCGGCCAGCTGACGCGAGAGGAGCATCACTTGCTCTTGATAGACGGTAATGCCATACGTGTCCTTCAGATATTTCTCCATGCAGGGGATGTCGTACTCTATGGGCTTGCGTCCCAGTTTACGGTCGATGAAGTCGGGTATATAGTCCATAGGGCCTGGCCGATAGAGGGCGTTCATGGCGATGAGGTCTTCAAACACGTGGGGTTGCAATTCGCGCAGGTATTTCTGCATTCCGGCAGATTCGAACTGGAATGTGCCGATGGTGCGTCCGTCGCAGTAGAGCTGATAGGTGGCAGGGTCTTCAATGTCGAGCTTGTCTATATCTACGTCAATCCCAAGACTTTCTTTCACGTTTTCCACTGCTTCCTTGAGGATGCTGAGTGTTTTCAGCCCCAGAAAGTCCATCTTGATGAGTCCTGTTTCCTCGATGACATGGCCGTCGTACTGGGTGCAGCGCAGTTTCTCGCCAGTTTCCTTGTCGTCGGCTGTGCTTACGGGCACCCAGTCATCGATGGCGTCGCGGCAAATGATGGTGCCACAGGCGTGTACACCAGTATTGCGGACATTGTTTTCCAGCATCTGGGCAAAGCGCATGGTGTCTCGCAGCAGTGGGTCGGTCGATGTGGCTGCCTCTTTCAGTTCGGGTATGCACTCGATGGCATTGGCCAGGTTCATCTTTTTCCCGTTTGGCAATTTGTCGGGAATGGCTTTGCAGAGTGCGTTGCTGATGTTGAGCGGCACTTTCTGCACACGGGCCACGTCTTTGATGGCCAGTTTTGTGGCCATTGTTCCGTATGTAATGATGTGGGCCACCTTTTCTGCACCGTATTTATCTGTCACCCACTGCAAGACTTTTCCACGTCCGTCATCATCGAAGTCGGTATCAATATCGGGTAGGGAGATGCGGTCGGGATTCAAGAAACGTTCAAACAGCAAGTCGTACTTGATGGGGTCAATGCGGGTAATGCCCAAGCAGTAGGCTACAGCACTGCCTGCTGCTGAACCACGCCCCGGCCCCACTCTTACGTCCAGTTCTTCTCTGGCTGCGCGAATAAAGTCGGACACTATGAGGAAGTAGCCAGGGAATCCCATGGTCTTCATGATGTGAAGCTCGAAGTCCAGCTGTTCTTTCACATCGGGCGGAATGGGGTCGCCGTAGAGTGGCTTGGCTCCATCATAAGTCAGTTTTTTCAGGTAGTCGGCTTCAAATTTGATGCGGTACAATTTGTCATAGCCGCCCAGCTTTTTGATTTTCTTCTCGGCTTCTTCTTGGCTGAGCACAACATTTCCTTTTTCGTCTCGCGTAAATTCATCGAACAAGTCCTTTTCCGTAAGCCGCTGGCGATACTCCTCCTCTGTGCCAAACTCTTTGGGAATTTCAAAGAAGGGCATGATGGGAGCATGGTCAATGGTGTAAAACTCTATCTTGTTGAGAATTTCAATGGTGTTCGACAATGCTTCTGGCAAGTCGCTGAACACTTCATTCATCTCAGCCTTCGTCTTAAACCATTCCTGCTTGGAGTATAGCATACGCTTGGGGTCGTCGAGGTCGCGTCCCGTCGAGAGGCAGAGCAGCCGGTCGTGTGCCTCGGCATTTTCTTCGTCAACAAAGTGTGAGTCGTTGGTACAGATGAGCTTGACATTGTATTTGCGCGCTAACTCAATGAGCTGCGGCTCAATCTTCTTCTGCTCCAGAAAGGTTTCTCGGTTTGCACGTTGTGTGGGGTTCTTCACTTCGTGGCGCATCAGCTCAATGTAGAAGTCGTCACCAAACAAATCCTTGAACCACTTCACGCTTTCTTCTGCTTTTTCTGGCTGGCCACGGCGCAAGTAGTAAGGGATTTCACCAGCCAGGCAAGCCGATGATGCAATCAGCCCTTCGTGGTGCAGTTCCAATTCTTTATGGTCTGTACGTGGTCGATGATAGTATCCGTCCACCCAAGCCTTGCTCACAATTTTGATGAGGTTGTGATAGCCCACTTCGTTTTTGGCCAACAGGATAAGGTGCCATCCGCTGTTGTCTATGCCGTTGTTCTCTTTCAGGTTCAGTGCACGCCGTGCACAATAGACTTCACACCCAAAGATGGGCACAAACTTCTCGCCTTCCTCCTTCCCCTTGTTCACCTTGCTGGTGTAGTTGAAGAACTCCTTAATGCCAAACATATTGCCGTGGTCAGTAATGGCCATGCCTCGCATTCCGTCTCTTATGGCCTTATCGACAAGTTTCTGTATGCTGGCCTGTCCGTCAAGTATGCTGTATTGAGTATGTACGTGTAGATGGACAAAGTCTTCCATGATACGATTTATCCTTTCGCTTTTTAGACAATATTTATATTTCATCGGCGAAGATACAGCATTTTTTCCGAAATGACATCTTTAGAATGAAAAAAACTGAAGCAAAAAGTTTAAAACACCCCTACAATCTCTTTTTTTTGTTGAAATTTTGCTGTTTCAATAAGATGAACTAACTTTGCAAATCGTAAAAAAGTGCTAAATCGCAACAGCACTGCTTTCAACGAATATCTATGCCGCAACAGCAAGGACAATATCAAGTTCAGACTGAGGCACAGCTTCAGAAACTTTCGCCGCTTCAACTCATGACAACGAGGCTGCTTGAGCTTTCTGTGCTCGAAATGGAACAGCGGGTGAAGGACGAAGCTATTGACAATTTTGCGTTGGAAACCACGCCTGATTCCGATAGAGACGATGCTTTAGCCAGTTCAAATGGAGAATCTGACGACCAAGATACCGATGGATTCGAAGAAGGAAGAGAAGAAAACCCCGATGAAATGGCGGAACGTGAAGCATTCATTGATGATTATCTGGAGTCCGATGATTTGCCCGCATTTCAGCAACGTCACGATGCTGACAGACAAGAAAGACCCATTGGCGAAACAGTCTCCTTTGTGGACAGCCTGATGGACCAGTTGATGGATTACGACCTGTCCGACCATCAGCGTGAACTGGTAGAGTACCTGATTGGTTCGTTGAACGACAATGGTTACATCGAAACGCCCCTCTCCAGAATTGCCGATGAAATGCTCTTTCATCACAATGTTTACACCGATGAAATGGAACTAAGCGAGGCTTTGTCTGTCTTGCAGCAGTTCGACCCTCCTGGCATCGGTGCTCGCAACACACAAGAATGTTTGCTTCTACAGATTGACCGCAAAATGAACGACAAGGAGCATCTCCTGGGCAACAAATATTTTCTGCTGGAAGATGGTCGTCGTCTGATTGCAGACCACTATGAGCTGTTTGTAAACAACAACGTGGAAAAACTGAAGTCCGTCATGGGCTTGTCGGCAGCACGTCTGCAGCTGGTTTTCGGTGAACTGCGCAAACTGAATTTGCATCCTGGGCTTGCCCTGACAGAGTCTGCCAAAGACCGCGTGCAATCCGCCATACCCGATTTCATCGTGGAAACCGACGAAAACGGACAAATAGACGTGAGGCTGAACAAGGGCGATTTGCCCACACTGCGCATCAACCCCGAATACGTAAAACAACTGAAAGAATACGAATCTGCCAAGCGCCAACTGACACGTGGTGAACAGGCATTTGTCACCTACACACGTCCAAAGGTCGATGCTGCCCGTCTCTTCATAGAAGCGGTTCGCCAACGTCGCGAAACACTCTTGCGAACCATGAAAGCCATCGTCCAGATGCAGCGGCAGTTCTTCCTCACCCAAGACCCCAACGACCTGCAACCGCTCATCCTCAAGGATGTGGCAGAAAAAGCGGGCTACGACATATCCACCGTTTCACGGGTGCGCAACAGTAAGTATTGTCTGCTGGACGGCAGAATGTACCCACTCAGCTACTTCTTCAAGCACCTTCGCCTCAATGCCAAGGGGGAGTCGGTAGATGCGAGCAAGGCACACGAAGCCATTAGCCAACTCATCGCAGCAGAAGACAAAGCACACCCGCTGTCCGACCAACAGATTTCTGCGCTCTTAGCCCAAAAGGGAATCAACATCAAACGCCGCACTGTGGCAAAATATCGCGATGAAATCGGCATTCCGCCCATGCAACATCGCCTCAGTATATGAATGCAAAACGTTTAATGCAGATAGCCCGAACCCTTTCGGCTGTGTTCTCACCTTTCTATGCCCCAATCTGGATTCTTATTGGGCTATTCTTTTTTAGCTATCTGAAACTGCTCCCATTGGTGTACAAACTTTACATCATTGGCATGGTGTACCTCTTTACTGTTTTCATTCCACGGACAGGCATCAACATCTTCCGCATCCTCATGAAGTGGACACACCTACAGCTTTCGCATAGGGAACACCGCCACATGCCATACGTGCTTACCATCATCAGTTACACCGTCTGCATCGTGCTGATGACCAAGATGAACGTGGCAATGTTCATTCGCGGCATCGTCATGGCAGCCTTTGTTTCCCAAATCATCTGTGTCATACTCAATGCATGGTGGAAAGTGAGCACCCACATGGTCGGCATGGGCGGCCTTGTCGGTGCACTCATTGCCTTCAGCATCATCTTTTTCTACAATCCCGTGTGGCCTGTGTGTGGACTGATTCTTCTCAGCGGAACACTTGGTACATGCCGCATCATCCTGCGCCAACACACGCTTGGGCAAGTCCTCGTGGGCTTTGCCATCGGTTTCTTCTCAGCCTTCATTTCTATTCTGTTCTTTACTTTTAACTTTTAAATCACAATTTATATATGCAACCACTTGTTTCAATCATTATGGGCAGCACCAGCGACCTGCCAGTCATGGAAAAAGCCGCCAAATTCCTCGATGAAATGGAGATTCCCTTCGAAGTCAACGCACTTTCTGCCCATCGCACACCTGATGCAGTAGAGACATTTGCCAAGCAAGCTAAAGAGCGAGGGCTCAAGGTCATCATTGCCGGAGCAGGCATGGCAGCAGCCCTGCCAGGAGTTATTGCGGCCAACACCACCCTGCCCGTCATCGGCGTTCCCGTCAAAAGCAGTACGCTCGACGGCGTGGATGCAGTTCTCTCCATGCTCCAGATGCCTCCTGGCATTCCCGTAGCCACCGTAGCCATCAACGGCGCACTGAATGCTGCCATCTTAGCTGTGCAAATGCTGGCTCTCTCCGATGCTGAGTTGGCACAAAAATTTGCTGCCTACAAAGCAGGACTCAGCCAGAAGATTGAGAAAGCCAACAAAGAACTGAAAGAAGTGAAGTTCAAGTTTAAATGCAATTGACACCATGACTTACACAAGACGGAAATCTACAGAAGTGCGAGTGGGCAACCTCCTTCTTGGCGGTACAAACCCCATTCGCATCCAGTCCATGGCCAACACCTCCACCATGGACACGGAGGGCAGTGTAGCCCAGGCCAAACGCATCGTTGATGCTGGCGGTGAAATCGTCCGCTTCACAACGCAAGGGCAGCGTGAAGCACAAAACATGCAGCACATTAAAGACCAACTGCGCCGCGATGGTTACACCGTTCCCCTCGTAGCCGACGTGCACTTCAATGCCGCTGTAGCCGACACTGCCGCCACCATCTGCGAGAAAGTCCGCATCAATCCTGGCAACTATGTTGACCCTGCCCGGACATTCAAGAAACTGGAATACACCGACCAGGAATATGCCGATGAAATCAAGAAAATCGACCAGAAGTTTGTTCCATTCCTTAATATCTGTAAGCAACATCACACCGCCATCCGCATCGGAGTGAACCATGGATCACTCTCTGACCGCATCATGTCACGCTATGGCGACACTCCGGAAGGCATGGTCGAGTCGTGCATGGAATTTCTACGCATCTGCGTCCGCGAACAATTTACCGATGTTGTCATCAGCATCAAGGCCAGCAACACCGTGGTGATGGTTCGCACCGTCCGCCTACTGGTTGCTCAGATGGACAAAGAAGGCATGGCTTTTCCCCTCCACCTTGGCGTTACCGAAGCTGGCGACGGCGAAGATGGACGCATCAAGAGTGCCGTCGGTATCGGTGCACTGCTCTGTGAAGGCATTGGCGACACCATTCGTGTCAGCCTGTCGGAAGCTCCAGAGCGTGAAATTCCTGTAGCACGCAAGCTGGTTTCTTTCATTCCCGAATGTGCAGCCCTGCGCGAAACAGCCAAAGCCAGCATCACAGACGACACAGTTCGGATAGCGTTGCAAGCCGAAAACATCGAGGATTTACAGCTGAAAGCAGCCATGGCTACAGGTGCCCTTTTCATCGATGGATTGGCACATAAACTGAAGATAAACGCCGATGGATTCGAGAAATCCCAGCTCACCGATTTGGCCGATTCCATCCTGCAAGCCACCCGCATCAAAATCACGAAGACCGAATACATTTCTTGCCCTGGTTGCGGACGCACACTGTATAACTTGGAAGAAACCATCGCCCGCATCAAGTCTGCCATTCGCGACCATGCCGCCACCGACCCTCGTTTCTCCACACTCAAAATCGGCATCATGGGCTGCATTGTCAATGGCCCAGGCGAAATGGCCGATGCCGACTATGGCTATGTCGGTGCGGGGGTGGGAAAAATCAGCCTCTATAAAAATAAACAATGTATAGAGAAAAACATCCCTGAAGCCGAAGCCGTCAATAAGCTCATTGCTTTCATTGACGCAGACTTGACACAGAAATAACCAAGCCCCTACTTCTTTCGCTTGCTTTGCATCGTAATCAGCGGAATGAGCATTTCCTCCATGGAAATGCCACCATGCTGGAAGGTGTTCTTGTAGTAGCCCACGTAATAGTTATAGTTGTTGGGATAAGCAAAGAAGTCATCGTTTTGGGCAAAAACGTATGCAGTACTCAGGTTCGGAGAAGGCAGAAATGCCTCTTCGGGCCTTTTGATTTCATAGACCTGCTTAGGATTGTACGACAGATTCTTGCCCAACTTATAGCGCAGGTTCGTGTTGGTATTCTTGTCACCAACCACTTTGATGGGGTTGTTCACACGAATGCTGCCGTGGTCGGTGGTAATCACCACTTTGGCATCGGTCTTGGCCAGTTCCTTGAAGAGGTCACTGACGGGCGAATTGTGGAACCACGAAGCCGTGATGCTGCGGTAAGCCCGCTCGTCACTGGCCAGTTCGCGCACCATGCGCGACTCTGTACGGGCATGGCTCAGCATGTCAATGAAGTTGATGACAAGCACGTTCAGTTCGTTGTTCATCAAGTTCTTGAAACGGTCCACCAACTTCTCAGAGTCGTTGCTGCCCATCAGCTTATAATAAGAATAGGTGTGGTGCTTACGGTAACGGTCGAGCTGCGTCTGAATCAGTGGCCCTTCGTTCAGATTCTTCCCTTCCTCTTCGTCCTCATCCACCCAAAGGTCGGGATACATCGTGGCTATCTGCTGGGGCATCAGTCCCGAAAAGATAGCGTTGCGGGCATACTGTGTAGCCGTAGGCAAGATGCTGACATAGAGCTGTTCATCAAAGGTGAAGTCATCCGACAGTTCCTTGCTGATTTCGCGCCACTGGTCGTAGCGGAAGTTATCGAACACAACCAGAAAGACCTTCTCGCCCTGACTGAGCAAGGGGAAAATCACTTTCTTGAAGATGTCGGGCGACATCGTGGGACGATTATCCTTGTCATTCACCCAGTTCAGATAATTCTTGCGCACAAACTTGGCAAACTCCTTGTTGGCTTCGGCCTTCTGCATCTTCAGCATTTCGGTCATTTCGCTGTCCGTTGCAGCCAGTTCCAGTTCCCAATAGACCAGCCGTTTATACACCTCCATCCAATCATCAATGGTGTAGGAGTCATTGATTTGCATCCCAATCTTGGAGAAGTTCTGCTGATAGCCCGTATTGGCCACTTCGGTCTCAATCGCCTTCTTGTGCAGATGCTTCTTCAGCGTCAGCAATATCTGTGGTGGATTGACAGGCTTGATGAGGTAATCGGCTATCTTCGAGCCAATAGCCTGGTCCATGATGTTCTCTTCCTCACTCTTGGTCACCATGACTACCGGTGTATTGGGACTGATTTCCTTAATCTGTGAAAGTGTCTCAAGTCCACTGAGTCCTGGCATGTTTTCGTCCAGAAAAATGATGTCAAACGAGCGTTCACGACATAAGTCAAGCGCGTCTTGCCCATTCGTTGCAGTCAAGACTTCGTACTCCTTCTTCTCAAGGAAAATGATGTAGGGCTTCAGCAGTTCTATCTCATCATCCACCCAAAGCAGTGTTCCGTTCATATCTGTGGGGAAGTTTAGTGTTAAAAATCAAACGTCAATATTGGTCAGAAAATGAAGTTCTCCTCTTCCTCTTCTTCCTCTTCTTCCTCTGGCGGCTCAGGCAGTTCGGTCGGCTCGTCGAGCGACGATGGCTGGCCTTCCTCTATCTGTAGGCTGCCGATGCGGTCGAAGTTCTGGTCGTAGAAGTCGAAGTAATCGGCAAAGCTCAGCCCCTTCATCAGCCGCTTCAGGTTGTCCTCCGCAATGATGAAGCACTTCAGTCCCTGCAACTTGTAAGCCATGTCAGCATTGTTCATCAGGCGGTGCAGATAAATGTAGGCTTCGTCGTAGTTCAGGAATGTGCGCACCTGCAACATGTCGATGCCCTGTCCGCGATCAAAGGAAATGTCGAAATTGCGCACCGTGAAGTTCGTAAAGTTGTAGCGCGCTATCTCGAAGAGCAACTGGTTCTCGTTCACAGAGTCACGCTCGTAGGCCACACAGAAGACAAAGTCACAGTTCTTTTCCGTCAAGAAGGTACTGTCACCCGCCAACGAATCCTCTTCCTCGCCCAGCCGACGGCGGCGTTCCCAGATGGAGCCACCATTAAACTTGCCGCTGGCCAGCAGTCGGCCTTCCTTCAAGCCTTTCACGTAGAGTCCCGCCAACTCGCTCACTGTGCTCTTGGGGTACTTCTCCACAATCTCCTTCATGTTCGTCATGAAGCCCTGCTGTTCGCCCATCTCCAGGTGACTCATGGCATCGAAGAACATAAAGCGCGGACGGTTCTCGCCCTTCGGGTATTCCTTCGCCGTGTATTCACTGTTCTGGAACACAGTCTGATAGTCCGAAGCCTGGAAAGCATCGTAAGTCACCGAGTAGATGGAGTCCTCCACCTCCTTGCCATATCTGGCCTTAAACTCAAAGTTGGGGTCGGAAATCAACACAGCATGTTCGTCTTCGGGAAATTCCTCAATCAGCTTGCCCCGATACACCTTTGCCGAATCCAGCTGTGCCATGCGGGAATAGAGCTGGAACATGTTGTAATACATCTCGTTGTTCTTCTCATAGTCAGGGAAGTCCGTGCGGATGCGCTGGAACGTGCGTTCAGCCAAAGGCAGATTCTCCATGCGGTCCTTGAAGACCACAGCCGAACCAAACAGACCCTCCACCAGTGCGGCATTGGAAGCCGCCATCTGCTCCTCCGTAAACGGGATGTCCTTCAGGTAATACTCTGGGCGGTGCGGGTCGTTGGCATATTCCTCTGCCTGGATGGAGTCTTTCTCCTCCTTCGTCAGCTTCTTCTTGTCCTTGCCGTCTTCGGCGGCGGGCGGTTGGATTTTGTCCTTCGGCGTAGCCAAACTATCGGTCTGCAGGCTGTCAGCTTGCAGACTGTCAGCGGGTTGCTCATCGTTGAAGTCGTCAAGCACCGTCTTGTTGTTGCGTCGCCAGTCGTCGGCATTCTTGCGCTTACCCCACTTCTGTTCAAAAGCCTTCTTTCCAGCCTCCACAGTCTGAGCCGTATAGAAGTAGAACACGCCGCCCTCGTCCTGATTCATGCGATTGATGCCACCCGCACGCTGGTTGTTGTTCTGGTTAGCCATGTTCTGACGCGGATTGTTTGCTTGATAGGCAGCTTCTTGCGCCTTTCGCTCTTCCTCGCGCTCTTTCTTCTTCAGCTCTTCAATGATTTTCTTGATGACCTCCATGCGCTGCACCGAGTCCATGGCAGCCAACTCCTGCAAGCTGTCTTGCAGTTCCACCGCCGAGGCAAAGGGCAACAACTCCTCCAGTATCTTGGCCCGCTCGTCGATGGACTTATAGTCTTCGTGGTCTTTGTCGAAGAGGCCCAGTGCGTCGCCATAGCATTTCTGAGCCTTCACAAACTCCTCGGTGTCCCAATACAACTGCCCCAGGTGCACCAACAGCACACCTTTCTCAATGCCACTGCGTGTAGCCTTCTCCACACCGTCCTTGTAGGCCCAGATAGCATGGAGCGTGTCGCCATTCGACAAATGAATGTTGCCGATGGCATAATACACCTGGTCCAGATAGTCCTTGTTCTTCGGATTGCGAGCCATCGCTTTCAGACTGCGAATCAGCTGTTTGCTCTTTCCTTTGGGCATCGTTTCGGTGCGACTGATGCGGGCATTGAACTCCAGTTCGTAGGGGGGATTCCTGCGAATCACCTTCGTGTAATACTGGTAGGCTTCCGTCTCGCGCCCCAACTTATGGCAGAGCTGCCCCATGAGGAAATACATGCGTGACTTTTCCAGCGAGCGTTTCTCTTTCTTCACAGCCAGCTTCAGGTTATCAACAGCACCCTCATATCGCTTTTGGCGCAAGTCCAGGTCGGCATTCACCTGCGCCCGCAGATAGTTCAATTTTGTAGGAAACGAATCGCGCTGTGCCCTCGACAAGATGTCCTCCGCATCGTAGAACCACTCCATTTCCGCATAACACTTGGCCTCCAGCATCCGCGCACGAGCCACGATGTTAGGCTTTGTGGCATAGAGCAACTGGACGTAGGCAAAGGTGCTGGCCGCCTCCATGTATTCGCCCCGCCGAAACTGAGCCTCGCCCATCAGCATCCAAGCCCTGTGGAGGAACGGGTTGTACTCCTTCTGCGACAGCCACAGCTTCTCCTTCAGTGTCTTCGGACGGTTCTTGTTCCACTTCGGCTTCACCGTGATGCTGTGTTGCTTAATGGCCTTCTGACACTTCTCGATGGCTGTAGCATAATTAGAACTGCCCAGCTTCACCGTCCCCTTATTGCCCGTAATGTAGAGCGGAATCAGCTCCGTGCAGTTGTCCTTGTTGCCCTTCTCCTGAGCCTCCTGCCCATCAATGAAAGCCAACGTACCATTATAATAAGTGTTATACCGAGCCTTCAACGCCTGCACACGACGAGTGATAGGCGTGTTCTTCGTATTAGAGCACGCCCCGGCGACCAGCAAAGCCGCCAACAAAAACAAGCCTTCTAAGCACTTACGCATCAAGAATACAAACGCAAAACGTAGTGGTTTTATTTTCTCCCTACACAAATTTATCATCCATAACCTTACGCAACTCCTCTTCTGTCGGGAGAACCCTCCTGACATCCTCAGCACTCTTATAGGTCGCTACACCCATAGGATTATCATAACCCTGTATCAGAAATTCCACAAAACTCTTGTCTGCCCGCTTACACAGAATAATACCTATGCTCGGATTCTCAAACGGTTTCTTTACCTCCGCATCCAGAATACGCAGATAGGCACTTAACTGGCCCAGATAAGCTGGCTTAAAGTCCCCACGCTTGAGTTCAACTACCACCAACGCAGCCAACTCCCGATTGTAGAACAACAAATCAGGATAACTATGATGCCCATACTTCTCCAAATGATACTGATTACCCACAAACGTAAAGTCGCGTCCAAAAGTCATAATGAAATTCTTCACATTCTGCACGATAGCCTGCTCCACCTCAGATTCATCCACATCCATCTCATCACGCGCCCCAATCTCCTCCACATTGATAAAATCCAGCAGATACTCATCTTTAAACATTTCTATTGCTTTTACAGCATTCATCGTTCCAGTCATTGTCTTCGCAAAATTATTAGGCAACAGAGCCTGATGATGATAAAGGTCTTCCTTCAACAGTTCACGGAGTTTATACTTATCCCACTGATTAAGGTAGGTCTGATGAACATAGAAAACTCTTTCCTCGACAGTTTCTGTCTTTGCAAGAATCTCACAATGATGCGAGAAACTGATTGACAAAAACTCATCAAGATTCAAATCATTCGCCAAAGGCGACCGATTTGTCATCATCAAAGCCTCTGTGTTGATTTCACTCTTACCTGCCTCCAATAAATCGTTCGCCATTGGCGGACGATTTGCAAGAACCTGCCATTGTTCATAGAAAATACGCATCTTCTTCAAATTTGAAGCTGAGAAACCCTTCAGCCCAGGCAATTCACGTTGCAACTGTTCACTAATATTCTCAATGGCACCAGTTCCCCAATACCCTTCACGCGAATGCCTTGATATATAGCAACCAATGCCAAAGTACAATGAAAGTTGTTCCCTATTCACTCTCTTTGCTGCCAGATACTGACTTTGCACGATCGCCCGCTTGATGGTCTTCACAGCCAAACGCAACTCTTCACTCAGATGCAATACTCCTGTATTCATACTTTCTTAAACATGAACATGATTTGGGCACAAAGATAAGCAAAAATGTTGAAACAAAGAATCGTTTAGCCTATTTTATTAAATGCACAACCAACAAGCATAAAAAGGCAAGAGCACGCACAAGGCTTTTTACCTCACACGCGCTCTTGCATAAAAACAGGGACAGACTGATTACTGCTCCAGATACTCGTCGATGAGGGCAGTGATGTCACCTACAGTGATTTGCTTCCATTCCGTCAGGCTGAGCTTGACAGTGAAGTCCTTCACAGAGATTTCCTTGCCCTCCTTGGTAATCAGCAGGATGTCGGAAACCTGGATGTCGTAGTCACCCGCAGCAGTGGTCTTGTCGGTCTTCAGCGTGATGTTCACGGCTGCACCCTCTGTGCCGCTGAAT
>JAFTEV010000034.1 GCA_017453465.1 Bacteroidaceae bacterium
GACAAGGGCGCAGATGCTTTTCTCGACCTACTCTCCATCGTGGAAACCACAAAGAAGCACAATAACTCTCCGTATGCTGCTATCCGCGCTTTATTCTAAGCACGGACAACGGCAGCATGGCTAATCGCTGAATAGTTACTGCTGTAGCTTGTTTAGTTAAATAAACCTAAAATTTCGGGCTTCGGGCTTTTTTAGGGGTGGTGGATGGTGGCTAAGTGCTAAATAATTCGTACCTTTGCACCACTTTTTGGAGTAGTGCGCACCCCGCATGGGTGCAAGGGCTGTTCTGCGGATGACCTAAGCCATGAATTTTCAAGGGAAAAGAACGATGGCGGGCACTGCATGGAAGGGACTTAAAGCACGAAGAAGGCTCAAGTTGTTAAGCTACCATGAAGGATTTTTGTTATGTTGAGGCGTGAGGCTTTTATGTAAGAAGAATGAATGGATGGTAGTGGGCGCACGAGAGTTTACTTGAAAGGACTAAAAATAAAATTCAATAATATAATAATCAAAAAAGTAAAACAAAATGCCTACTATTCAACAATTGGTAAGAAAAGGCCGTCAGGTATTGGTGGACAAGAGCAAGTCTCCAGCTCTGGATTCTTGTCCTCAGCGCCGTGGCGTTTGTGTGCGTGTCTATACGACTACGCCTAAGAAGCCTAATTCAGCGATGCGTAAGGTCGCTCGTGTACGTTTGACAAACAAGAAGGAAGTGAACAGCTACATTCCGGGCGAGGGTCACAACTTGCAAGAACACTCTATCGTGCTGGTGCGCGGCGGACGTGTGAAGGACCTCCCAGGTGTGCGCTACCACATCATCCGTGGCGCGCTGGATACTGCCGGCGTAGCAAGCCGCACGCAGCGTCGCTCGAAGTATGGTGCCAAGCGTCCGAAGGCTAAGAAGTAAATCTCTCTTATCAAGGAAGAAAAAACAGTTTTTAAAAAACAACCAGATGATTTGATTTGTTGGCAATGCTAAGGTTGAGTAAATGGACACCGCACACGCTATATATAATATAAATAATGTGTAGGGCCGTTGAAGAGACAAGATGCAACACAACCTCGAATCAACAGTAAAATCAGAACAGAACAATGAGAAAAGCTAAACCAAAGAAGCGTGTGATCCTGCCGGATCCAGTTTATGGGGATGTAAAGGTTACAAAGTTTGTGAACAACCTCATGTATGATGGCAAGAAGAGTATTGCTTACTCTATCTTCTACAATGCGCTGAAGAATGTGGAGAACAAGATGAAGAACGAGGAGAAGTCTTCGCTCGAAATCTGGAAGAAGGCTCTGGAGAACGTCACTCCGCAGGTGGAGGTGAAGAGCCGCCGCATCGGTGGTGCCACATTCCAGGTGCCGACCGAAATCCGCGCAGACCGCAAGGAGGCTATCTCCATGAAGAACATGATTCAGTTTGCCCGCAAGCGTTCAGGCAAGAGCATGGCCGACAAGCTGGCTGCCGAAATCATGGATGCGTTCAACCAGCAGGGTGGTGCCTTCAAGCGCAAGGAGGACATGCACCGCATGGCTGAGGCTAACCGTGCATTCGCACATTTCCGCTTCTAATCGGAGAGTTTCAATAGGTAAATAGATAGAGTATTAAAGTAAAAAGAAAGGACTGAAAGTATATGGCTAAGCAAGATTTGCACCTGACCCGCAACTTCGGCATCATGGCTCACATTGATGCCGGCAAGACTACCACGTCGGAGCGTATCCTGTTCTACACAGGTAAGACGCACAAGATTGGCGAGGTTCACGACGGTGGTGCTACAATGGACTGGATGGCTCAGGAGCAGGAGCGTGGTATCACCATCACTTCTGCTGCCACAACTGCATACTGGACCTGGAACGGACAGAAGTACAAGTTCAACCTGATTGACACTCCGGGACACGTGGACTTCACTGCTGAGGTGGAGCGTTCTCTGCGTGTGCTCGACGGTGCGGTTGCAACCTACTGTGCTGTGGGTGGCGTTGAGCCTCAGTCGGAGACTGTGTGGCGTCAGGCCGACAAGTATAATGTTCCCCGCATGGGTTATGTGAACAAGATGGACCGCTCTGGTGCTGACTTCTTTGAGGTAATCCGCCAGATGAAGGAAATCCTGGGTGCTAACCCTGTGCCAGTGGTTATTCCTATCGGCGCAGAGGAGAACTTCAAGGGTGTGGTTGACTTGATTAAGATGAAGGGTATCATCTGGCACGATGAGACTCAGGGTGCAGAGTTTGACATTATCGACATCCCTGCCGACCTCCAGGCTGAGGCTGAGGAGTGGCGCGGCAAGATGCTGGAGTCGGTGGCTGAGTTTGACGATGCGCTGATGGAGAAGTTCTTCGACGACCCTTCGACCATTACCGAGGCTGAGATTATTTCTGCCATCCGCAAGGCTACATGCTCGTTGGCTTGCACTCCGATGCTGTGTGGCTCTTCGTTCAAGAACAAGGGTGTGCAGACACTGCTCGACTATATCTGCGCCTTCCTGCCTTCTCCGCTCGACACGGAGGCTGTTGTGGGCACAAACCCCAATACGAAGGAGGAAGAGGACCGCAAGCCCAGCGAGGACGAGAAGACTTCTGCGCTGGCCTTCAAGATTGCCACTGACCCGTATGTGGGCCGCTTGACATTCATCCGTGTTTATTCGGGTAAGGTTGAGGCAGGTTCTTACATTTATAATACTCGCTCTGGCAAGAAGGAGCGTGTGAGTCGTCTGTTCCAGATGCACTCTAACCACCAGAATCCTGTTGAGGTCATCAGTGCTGGTGACATCGGCGCAGTGGTTGGTCTGAAGGACATCCACACGGGTGACACGCTGTGCGACGAAGATGCTCCAATCGTACTGGAGTCTATGGACTTCCCAGACCCCGTGATTGGTATCGCCGTAGAGCCTAAGACTCAGAAGGACCTCGACAAGCTGTCGGTAGGTTTGGCTAAGCTGGCTGAGGAAGACCCGACCTTCACCGTGAAGACGGATGAGCAGAGTGGCCAGACGGTTATCTCTGGTATGGGTGAGCTTCACCTTGACATCATCATCGACCGTCTGAAGCGTGAGTTCAAGGTTGAGTGTAACCAGGGCAAGCCTCAGGTTAACTACAAGGAGGCCATCACGAAGACTGTCAACCTGCGCGAGGTTTACAAGAAGCAGTCGGGTGGTCGCGGTAAGTTTGCCGACATCATCGTGAACGTGGGTCCTGTTGACGACGACTTCGAGGGCACAGGTCTGCAGTTCGTGGATGAGGTGAAGGGCGGTAACGTGCCTAAGGAGTTCATCCCTGCTGTGCAGAAGGGCTTCGCCGAGGCCATGAAGAATGGTGTGCTGGGCGGCTTCCCGATGGATAGCCTGAAGGTGACTCTGGTCGATGGTTCGTTCCACCCGGTTGACTCTGACCAGCTGTCGTTTGAAATTGCTGCCCGTCAGGCTTACAAGAATGCTTGCGCTCAGGCTAAGCCTGTGCTGATGGAGCCTATCATGAAGCTTGAGGTTGTTACTCCTGAGGAGAACATGGGTGACGTGATTGGTGACCTGAATAAGCGTCGTGGCCAGGTGGAAGGCATGGACAATGCCCGCTCTGGCGCGCGTATTGTGAAGGCGATGGTTCCGCTAGGCGAGATGTTCGGCTATGTGACCGCGCTGCGTACTATCACTTCGGGCCGTGCAACTTCTTCTATGCAGTATGACCACCATGCGCCCGTGAGCAGCTCTATCGCTAAGGAGGTGCTGGCTGAGTGCAACGGTCGCACGGACCTTGTATAAAGTAAAAGTAATGGTAAGGGGGTGCAGGCGAGCAAACGACTCTTTGTCTGCATACCCTCTTGCTGATTAATTAATATCTAAAAAAATCAAATAGCAATGAGTCAGAAAATTCGTATTAAGCTGAAATCTTACGATCACACGCTCGTGGACAAGTCTGCTGAGAAAATCGTGAAGACCGTGAAGTCAACGGATGCTACTGTCAGTGGTCCTATTCCATTGCCAACTCACAAGCGCATCTACACCGTGAACCGTTCAACCTTCGTGAACAAGAAGTCGCGTGAGCAGTTTGAACTCTGCACCTACAAGCGACTGATTGATATCTACAGCTCGACAACCAAGACTGTGGATGCGCTCATGAAGCTTGAATTGCCTTCAGGCGTTGAAGTGGAAATCAAGGTTTAATACTAAAAGTCAGAGAATTTATTAAAACAGTTAATTGAAATGCCAGGATTATTAGGAAAAAAAATCGGAATGACATCCGTTTTCAGTGCTGATGGAAAGAATCTTCCATGCACTGTTATCGAAGTAGGTCCTTGTGTTGTAACTCAGGTAAAGACCGTCGAGAAGGACGGCTATGCCGCTGTTCAGGTAGGTTTCCAGGAAGCTAAGGAAAAGCGCACGACGAAGCCCATGAAGGGACATTTTGCAAAGGCAGGTACAACACCAAAGAGACACTTGGCCGAGTTCACATTTGACGAAGAGTACAATCTCGGTGATGTTATCACCGTTGAGCTTTTCAACGATTCTGCTTACGTGGATGTTGTTGGAACCTCAAAGGGTAAGGGATTCCAGGGTGTAGTAAAGCGCTGGGGATTCGGCGGTGTAGGTCAGGCTACACACGGTCAGGACGACCGTCTGCGCAAGCCGGGTTCTATCGGTGCCTGTGCCACTCCATCGCGTGTGTTCAAGAATCTGCACATGGGTGGTCAGATGGGCAATGTACAGGTGACTACACACAACCTGCAGGTTATTAAAGTTATCCCTGAGCACAACCTCCTGCTCCTGAAGGGCAGTGTGCCAGGCTGTAAGGGTTCAATCGTATCAATCAAGAAGTAAGCAATGGAAGTTTCAGTATTAAATATCAAAGGTCAGGATACTGGCAAGAAGGTCGTTCTGAACGATGCAATCTTCGGGATTGAACCTAACGACCATGTTATCTACCTCGCAGTGAACCAGTACCTCGCTGCACAGCGTCAGGGTACTCACAAGTCTAAGGAAAGAAGCGAAATTACAGGCTCTACTCGTAAACTGATTCGCCAGAAGGGTGGCGGCGGCGCACGCCGTGGTGACATCAAGTCGCCTGTGCTCCGTGGTGGTGGCCGTGTGTTCGGTCCTCGTCCTCGTGATTATTGGTTCAAGCTTAACAAGAAAGTGAAGGATTTGGCTCGCAAGAGCGCGCTTTCATACAAGGCTCAGCAGAATGCAGTGATTGTAGTTGAGGACTTCGATTTCGAGGCTCCAAAGACTAAAGATGCTGTAAGTTTGTTAAATAATCTTAAGATTGCGGGCAAGAAGGTGCTTCTGGCTTTGCCAAAAGTAGAAAAAAACGTATATTTGTCGGCTCGAAACATTCAGCGTTTCGAGGTTATGACAGCATCTGCACTCAATACCTATAAGGTGATGAATGCAAATGTACTTGTCGTGACTGAGGATGCGTTGAAACTTGTTGACGAAACTTTTAACAAGTAAGGAGGTACGAAACATGGCATACATCGTAAAACCATTGGTAACAGAGAAAATGACAGCTATTACAGAGAAGCAGAACAACAAGTTCGGCTTCATCGTGCTTCCTGCTGCCAATAAGATTGAGATTAAGAAAGAAATAGAAGCTAAGTATAACGTGAATGTAGTTTCTGTTAACACCATGAACTACGCTGGCAAGCGTAAGAGCCGCTACACGAAGGCTGGTGTTATCAAGGGCAAGACCAAGGCTTACAAGAAGGCTATCGTCACCCTTGCCGAAGGCGAAACTATCGATTTCTATAGTAACATTTAATAATTAAAAATGGGTATTCGTAAATTTAAGCCAGTAACTCCTGGCCAGCGTCACAAAGCTATTGGTACTTTCGATGATGTTACTACATCGGTGCCAGAAAAATCTCTTGTTTACGGTAAGCGTAGCACAGGCGGTCGCAACAACAAGGGGCGCATCACTGTCCGCTACAGAGGTGGCGGTCACAAGAGGCTGTACCGCTTCATCGATTTCAAGAGGGAAAAGGACGGAATTCCCGCAGTTGTGAAGACTATCGAGTACGATCCAAACCGCTCTGCGCGTATTGCACTTGTCTTCTACGCTGATGGTGAAAAGCGTTACATCGTTGCTCCTAACGGATTGAAGGTTGGCGACAAGATTATGTCGGGTGCTGAGGCAGCCCCGGATCTTGGTAACACACTTCCACTGGAGAACATTCCTGTGGGTACTGTGATTCACAACATCGAATTGCGCCCAGGCCAGGGTGCGAAGATGGTTCGCTCGGCCGGCAATTTTGCTCAGTTAACTTCACGCGAAGGTAAGTATTGTGTCATCAAGCTTCCTTCAGGCGAAATTCGCAAGGTGCTCTCTGTCTGTCGCGCTACAATCGGTAGTGTGAGCAATTCAGACCACGCACTTGAGTCTTCAGGTAAGGCAGGCCGCAGCCGCTGGCTGGGTCGTCGTCCGCACAACCGTGGTGTTGTAATGAACCCAATTGATCACCCGATGGGTGGTGGTGAAGGCCGTCAGACTGGTGGACACCCACGTTCACGCAATGGTCTCTACGCTAAGGGTCTCAAGACACGTGCACCGAAGAAGCTGTCGAACAAGTACATAATCGAAAGACGTAACAAGAAATAAAGTTAACTGAATATGAGTCGTTCATTAAAAAAGGGTCCATACATTAATGTGAAGCTCGAAAAGAAGGTTCTCGCCATGAACGAGAGCGGCAAGAAGAGCGTTATCAAGACATGGGCACGTGCTTCAATGATTTCTCCAGATTTCGTGGGACATACCATTGCAGTACACAACGGTAATAAATTTATCCCTGTTTATATTACTGAGAACATGGTCGGCCACAAGTTGGGTGAGTTTGCGCTCACACGCACGTTCCGCGGTCATGCCGGTAATAAGAAAAAGTAAAAACAGGCTCACACAAGTAAATAAGACTTTTATATAATGGGAGCAAGAAAACAATTAATGGCCAAGAAGATTAAGGAGGCCAAGAAGACTACTTACTTTGCTACTCTCCGCAATGTCCCCTCTTCACCGCGCAAGATGCGTTACGTGGCAGACCTGGTAAGGGGCATGGAAGTGAGCAAGGCTCTTGCAACTCTTAAGTTCAACAGCAAGGATGCTGCCAAGGACCTTGAGAAGTTGCTCCGCTCTGCTATCGCCAACTGGGAGCAGAAGAATGATCGTAAGGCTGAAAATGGCGAACTCTACATTTCCAAGATTTTTGTGGATGAAGGTGCAACGTTGAAGCGTATGCGTCCGGCTCCACAGGGTCGTGGTTACAGGATTCGCAAGCGTTCTAATCATGTTACTATTTTCGTGGACGCTAAAACTAATGATGAGAAGTAATTATGGGACAAAAATGTAATCCAATAAGCAACCGCCTCGGCATTGTCCGTGGCTGGGATTCAAACTGGTTTGGTGGTAAGGATTTTGGTGACAACCTCCTTGAGGATTCAAAGATTCGCAAGTACCTCAATGCCCGTTTGGCTAAGGCAAGTGTTTCTAAGATTGTCATCGAAAGGACACTGAAGCTTGTCACTATCACTATCTGCTCGGCTCGTCCAGGTATCATCATTGGCAAGGGCGGTCAGGACGTTGAAGCCCTGAAAGCTGAATTGAAGAAGGTAACGGACAAGGATGTTCAGATTAATATCTATGAGATTAAGCGTCCGGAACTTGACGCTGTAATCGTTGCAAACAACATTGCACGCCAGATTGAGGGTAAGATTGCCTATCGCCGTGCAATCAAGACTGCTATCGCAAACACTATGCGCTCAGGTGCGGAGGGTATCAAGATACAGATTTCTGGCCGCCTCAATGGTGCAGAAATGAGCCGTTCTGAAATGTACAAGGAAGGCCGTACACCGCTCCACACACTCCGCGCAGACATTGACTACTGCCTTGCTGAGGCACTCACAAAGGTAGGTCTCCTTGGTATCAAGGTGTGGATTTGCCGTGGTGAGAAGTTTGGCAAGCAGGACCTCACTCCGAACTTCGCACAGCAGAAGGAAAGTGGCCGTGGAGGTAACAACAATGGTGGCGGTAGAAGATTCAGAAACAAGAAGTCTAATCGCAATTAATCAGATGAACTATGTTACAGCCAAAAAGACAGAAATATAGAAGACCGCAAAAAGGTCGTGGCCGTTTAAAAGGCGTATCACACCGTGGTACTGAACTTGCTTTCGGTAGCTTCGGTATCAAGGCTCTTCAGACTCGCTGGATCACAGCTCGTCAGATTGAAGCAGCCCGTGTTGCAATCACACGTTACATGCAGCGTCAGGGTCAGGTTTGGATTCGCATCTTCCCTGACAAGCCTATCACTAAGAAGCCTGCTGACGTCCGAATGGGTAAGGGTAAGGGTGATCCATACCAGTATGTGTTCCCTGCTAAGCCAGGACGTATCCTCTTCGAGATTGAAGGTGTTTCTTACGACATTGCCAAGGAGGCTCTTCGCCTCGGTGCTCAGAAGCTTCCTACTACAACTAAGTTTATTGTACGTCGTGACTACGACAAAAACGCTTGATTAAGATGAAAATTACAGAAATTAGAGAACTTAACGATGCTGAGCTTGCTGAGCGCATCGAGACAGAGGTTGCCAACTATGAGAACATGAAGTTTGGCCATTATATTTCTCCTGTAGAAAATAATTCTCAGATTAAGAAGCTGCGTCGTGACATCGCACGTATGAAAACTGTACTTCGCGAAAGAGAACTCAATAAATAATTCGAGGCTACATGGAAAGAAATTTAAGAAAACAGCGTCAGGGTGTGGTTGTCAGCGACAAGATGGACAAGACTATTGTTGTTGCTGCAAAGTTCAAGGAAAAACACCCTATCTATGGTAAGTTTGTCCAGAAGACAAAGAAATACCATGCTCACGACGAGAAGAACGATGCACATGTGGGTGACACAGTGCTTATCATGGAGACTCGTCCATTGAGCAAAACTAAGAGATGGAGATTAGTACAAATCGTTGAAAGAGCTAAGTAAACAATATGATACAAGTAGAATCAAGATTGGCAGTTGCTGACAACAGTGGTGCACGTGAGGTACTTTGTATCCGTGTTCTGGGTGGTACTCGCCGCCGTTATGCTACTGTAGGTGACGTAATTGTCGTAGCAGTTAAGAATGCTATCCCAACGAGTGAAGTAAAGAAGGGGTCTGTATCGAAGGCTCTTATCGTCCGCACGAAGAAGGAGGTGCGCCGTCCTGATGGATCATATATCCGTTTTGATGACAATGCGTGTGTGCTTCTCAATAATGCCGGCGAAATGAGAGGTAGCCGTATCTTTGGCCCTGTAGCTCGTGAGCTCCGTGCTGCTAACATGAAAGTAGTTTCTTTGGCTACTGAGGTACTTTAATTTTTAAAGAATTACAGTAAAATGAGTAAATTACACATAAAGAAAGGCGACACGGTTTATGTAAACGCTGGCAATAACAAGGGCAAGACGGGCAAGGTTCTTTCTGTTCTTGTTGAAAAGCAGCGCGCCGTAGTCGAGGGTGTGAACATGGTAAAGAAGAGCACGAAGCCAAGTGCTGCACACCCACAGGGAGGTATTATCGAGCAGGAGGCTCCTATTCATATCTCTAACCTTAATGTGGTGGATCCTAAGACAGGTAAACCAACACGTATTGGTAGGAGATTGGGTGCCAACGGCAAATTAGTACGTTATGCTAAAAAGTCAGGGGAGGAAATTTAATGAGTACAACTGCACAACTTAAGAATGTATATAAAGAGCAGATTGCTCCAGCGCTCCAGAAGCAGTTTAACTACACTTCACCTATGCAGATTCCTGTGTTGAAGAAGATTGTGGTGAATCAGGGTCTTGGCATGGCAACTGCTGACAAGAAGGTTATCGAGGTTGCAATGAATGAAATTGCACAGATTACGGGTCAGAAGCCTGTTGCTACGATTTCTAAGAAGGATATTTCTAATTTCCGCCTCCGTAGGAAGATGCCTATTGGCGTAATGGTTACCCTTCGTCGTCAGCGTATGTACGAGTTCCTCGAAAAGCTTATCCGTGTGTCACTCCCACGTATCCGTGACTTCAAAGGCATTGAGTCTAAGTTTGATGGCCGTGGAAACTATACGCTTGGTATTACTGAGCAAATTATTTTCCCAGAAATCAACATTGACCAAGTGGATAAGATTATGGGTATGAACATTACGTTTGTAACTTCTGCCAAGACGGACGAAGAAGGCTATGCTCTTCTCAAGGCGTTTGGCCTTCCATTTAAGGACGCAAAAAAATAATTGTGATATGGCAAAAGAATCAATGAAAGCACGCGAGGTGAAGCGTGCAAAGCTTGTGGCAAAGTATGCGGCTAAGCGTGCTGCTTTGAAGAAGGTTGTTGCTACAGGTGATCCCGTTGAGGCTTACGAGGCTGCTCGCGCTCTTCAGGCAATCCCTGCTAACGCAAATCCTATTCGCTTGCACAACCGCTGCAAAATTACTGGACGTCCAAGGGGCTATATGCGCCAGTTTGGACTCTCACGCATCCAGTTCCGCGAGATGGCTTCACAGGGACTTATCCCAGGCGTAAAGAAGGCAAGCTGGTAAGATTGCGGTATCAGTTGCTTTAAGTATTTCGCAAACAAACATCGGATAGTTACCAGTTCGGGGGTAACTTGAAGATATTTTGTTTCGGAATAAACGGTGAAGGAAAACAGCTTCTGCCAATATTGATTTTGATGCGCGGAATGCTAAGCTCCCTTGCTGGTAAAAGCTAAATTAAAGACGTTTTATTAATTTAAATATTGTCGGGTCTTCCGAAAATATGTTCCCGATTAATTTAATTTTATTATGACAGATCCAATAGCTGATTATTTGACGAGACTGCGCAATGCCATTCAGGCTAAACACAAGGTTGTGGAAGTGCCAGCCTCAAACCTGAAGAAGGAAATCACCAAGATTCTCTTCGACAAAGGTTACATCTTGAACTACAAGTTCGTAGAAGAGGGTCCACAGGGTACGATAAAAATTGCCCTGAAGTATAACCCTCAGACGAAAGAGAACGCCATTCATGCTTTGAAGCGCGTTTCTCGTCCTGGTCTCCGGAAATATACTGGATACAAGGATATGCCACGTGTAATTAATGGATTGGGTATCGCTGTGATATCTACATCTAAAGGTGTCATAACAGACAAGGAAGCTACTGAACTTAAGGTCGGTGGTGAAGTTCTTTGTTATGTTTATTAATTTAGGAGGAATTTTATAATGTCTAGAATTGGTAAATTACCTATTACTATTCCTGCAGGAGTAACCGTAACTCATAAGGATGACATTGTAACTGTGAAAGGTCCGAAAGGCGAGCTTAGCCAATATGTTAATCCTTCAATTAAGGTTAACATCGAGGACGGTAAGTTGACAATGGAGGAAAACACGGAGTTGATGCAGGATAATGCAAAGCAGCGTCATGCTTTCCACGGTCTCTACCGCTCACTCGTGAATAATATGGTAGTTGGAGTTTCTGAAGGCTACAAGGCCACTCTCCAGCTTGTTGGTGTAGGCTACCGCGTAAGCAATCAGGGTAACGTCCTTGAGTTTGCACTCGGCTACTCTCACGGTATCGTTTTTGAAGTTCCCAAGGAAGTCAAAGTCGAGACTAAATCAGAGAGAAATCAGGATCCTCTTATCATGCTCGAATCATGCGACAAGCAGTTGCTCGGACTCGTGTGTGCAAAGATTCGTTCGTTCCGCAAGCCAGAGCCTTACAAGGGTAAGGGTATCCGCTTCCAAGGCGAGGAGATTAGAAGAAAGTCTGGTAAGTCTGCAAGTGCTAAATAATTAAACGGATTTAGAGTATGATTACAAAGATTGAAAGACGACTCAAAATTAAATACAGAGTACGCAATAAGATTTCTGGTACAGCTGAACGCCCACGCATGAGTGTTTTCAGAAGTAACAAGCAGATTTATGTTCAAGTGATAAATGATGATACCCAGAAGACACTTGTTTCTGCATCGTCACTTGGATTCGAGAAAATGAATAAAAGTGAGCAGGCTGCCAAGGTTGGCGCGCTGATTGCAAAGAAGGCTCTTGAGGCTGGTATTTTAGCAGTGGTGTTTGACCGAAATGGCTACCTTTATCACGGAAGAGTAAAGGCTGTGGCTGATGCCGCACGCGAAGCAGGACTTAAATTTTAAATACGATTATGGTAAATAGAGTTAAAGTACAAAACGATGCCGAGCTGAAGGACCGCTTGGTTGCTATTAATCGTGTTACTAAGGTTACTAAGGGTGGTCGTACATTTACATTCGCTGCCATCGTAGTTGTTGGTGACGGTAACGGTGTTATTGGCTATGGTCTTGGTAAGGCTGGTGAAGTTACAGCTGCTATCGCTAAAGGCGTTGAAGCTGCAAAGAAAAATTTGGTCAAGGTTCCTGTTCTGAAGGGAACAGTTCCTCATGAGGCATACGCCAAGTTTGGCGGCGCTCGCGTACTTATCATGCCTGCTTCTGAAGGTACAGGAGTTGTGGCAGGTGGTGCCATGCGTGCTGTGCTTGAAAGTGTCGGCATTACAGACGTGCTTGCAAAGTCGAAGGGCTCGTCTAACCCACACAACCTCGTAAAGGCTACGATTGAGGCTCTTGCAAATATGCGTGATCCAAGAATGGTAGCCGCTGACCGTGGTGTTAATTTGACAAAAGTATTTAAGGGATAAGGAGGAATATTCACATGGCAACAATTAAAATTAAGCAGATTAAAGGCCAGGCAGGACGTCCTGCCGGTCAAAAGAGTACACTTGAGTCTCTGGGTCTCGGCAAAATCAATCGTGTTGTTGAGCGTGAGGATTCTCCATCTCTTCGCGGTATGATTCGCAAGGTTGCACATCTTGTAGAAGTTATCGACTAATTGTTTATTAACTAAAAATCTGATTTGACAATGGAATTATATAATTTGAAACCAGCTGAGGGTGCTACTCATAATAGCAAGCGTGTTGGCCGTGGATATGGTTCGGGCAAGGGCCGTACTTCTACTCGTGGTCACAAGGGTGCCAAGGCTCGTTCTGGTTACAAGAAGAAAATTGGTTTTGAAGGTGGACAGATGCCACTTCAGCGCCGTGTTCCTAAGTTCGGTTTCCAGAATATCAACCGTGTAGAATACAAGGCTATCAACTTGGACATTATCCAGGCTCTTGCTGACAAACTTGGTGTGTCGAAAATCGGCATTGCAGAACTTATTGCAGCAGGTTTTGCCAATAAGAAGCATCTTGTTAAGATTCTTGGCAATGGTGAGCTCACTTCAAAGGTTGATGTTGAAGCTCATGCATTTTCGGCAAAGGCTGAGGCTGCCATCACGGAAAAGGGTGGCACGGCTGTAAAACTCTAAAATTAATTTAGAAAAGCTATGAATATATTTAGAAAAGCTGTAGATAATCTTAAGGCTTTCAAGCTTGTCAAGACGTTAATTAACATCTGGAAGGTTGAAGACTTGCGTGTTCGCATCGGAATAACTCTTCTTTTTGTTGCTGTTTATCGTTTTGGCTCCTATGTAGTACTTCCTGGCATTGATGCTGAAGCACTTCAGGGTCTTAAGAATCAGACAGAAGGTGGACTTATGTCACTGCTTGACATGTTCTCAGGTGGAGCTTTTTCTAAGGCATCTATCTTTGCACTTGGAATCATGCCATACATTTCTGCGTCAATCGTTATGCAGTTGCTTGGCATTGCAGTTCCTTATTTCCAGAAGATGCAACGTGAGGGCGAGAGTGGCAGAAGGAAGATGAATCAGTACACACGTTATTTGACTGTTCTCATTCTTCTCTTCCAAGCTCCCTCCTATCTCTTTAATCTTAAAGCTCAGACAGGTGGATCAGCATTGTATCCATCATTGGACTGGACCTTGTTCATGGTGACATCAACTATCATCCTTGCAGCTGGTAGCATGTTCATCCTCTGGCTCGGTGAGCGAATTACGGACAGGGGTATCGGCAATGGCGTTTCGCTTATTATCATGATTGGTATCATTGCACGTTTCCCATCTGCGTTCATTCAGGAACTGATAACTCGATTCACAACTCCTCAGGGTGGTGGTCTTGTTATTTTCCTTGTTGAAATCATCGTCTTCCTGTTTGTAATTGCAGCAGCAATACTCCTTGTACAAGGCGTGCGCCAGGTTCCGGTTAATTATGCAAAGCGCATTTCTGGAAGTCGTCAAATAGGCGGTGCCCGCCAGTATATCCCCCTCAAACCGTATGCGGCTAATGTGATGCCTATCATCTTTGCCCAGGCAATCATGTTCATCCCTATTACAGTTGCAGGATATGTTTCTGGTGGTAAACTCAGTGCAGGCATGAACCTCTTGATTGACAATACAAGCTGGCTGTACAATTTGATATTTGCAGTATTGATTATTGTATTTACATATCTGTATACGGCCATTACAATCAACCCTGTTCAGATGGCTGAGGATATGAAGCGCAATAATGGCTTCATTCCAGGAGTTAAGCCAGGTAAGGAAACGGCAGACTATATTGATGGAATTATGGACCGCATCACTTTCCCTGGTTCGCTTTTCTTGGCATTGATAGCTATTTTGCCTGCCTTTGCAGACGTCTTGGGCGTTCAACGTGAATTTGGTCAGTTCTTTGGTGGAACTTCATTGCTCATCCTCGTAGGTGTAGTTCTTGACACGCTTCAGCAGATAGAAAGCCACCTTATGATGAGACACTATGATGGTCTTCTGGAATCAGGCCGAATTCGTGGAGAACATGCCTAAGCAGACATAGTGAAGATGGTATATCTTAAGACTGACGAAGAGGTAGAGCTTTTGCGGAAAGCAAATCTTCTTGTAGGTAAAACTCTTGCTGAATTGGCGAAAGCCATTCAGCCAGGAGTTACCACAAGGCAGTTAGACACAATTGCTGATACCTTTATCCGAGATAATGGTGCTATCCCCACATTCAAGGGATTCCCTAACCCATACGGTGGGCCATTTCCTGCAAGCATTTGCACATCGGTAAATCACCAGGTGGTACACGGGGTGCCAAATGACATTCCGCTCAAGGAGGGTGACATTGTTTCTATAGACTGTGGAACACAACTTGACGGATATTGTGGAGATTCATGCTATACATTTGCTGTAGGTGAGATTTCTGAAGAAGTGCAGACACTTTTGACAGTAACCAAGGAAGCGCTCTATAAGGGAATTGAACAAGCAGTCGTTGGACATCGCCTTGGTGATATATCCTATGCCGTTCAGCAGCATTGTGAAACACATGGCTATGGAGTCGTCCGTGAATTTGTTGGCCACGGCATAGGTCGCGACATGCATGAGGATCCTCAAGTGCCCAACTATGGAAAACGTGGAAACGGCATATTGCTGAAAAATGGTTTATGTATAGCCATTGAGCCAATGATAACAATGGGTGCAAAAGAAATTTACATGCAGGACGATCATTGGAGCATCATAACAAGAGATAAGAAGCCAGCAGCCCATTACGAGCATTCAATATGCGTGCGCAAGGGAAAAGCCGACATTCTTTCGTCATTTGAAGAAATTGAAAAAGTATTAAGAGAAAATCATTAAAGTATGGCTAAACAGTCTGCTATTGAGCAAGACGGAACCATCTTGGAAGCATTGTCAAATGCACGGTTCCGGGTCGAGTTGGAGAATGGTCATGAGATTATCGCTCACATTTCTGGAAAGATGCGAATGCACTACATTAAGATTCTTCCAGGCGATAAAGTACGAGTAGAGATGTCTCCGTATGATCTTTCCATAGGACGTATAACATTCAGATACAAATAAAAACATTAAGATATGAAAACAAGAGCATCTTTAAAGAAACGTACACCAGAATGCGTTATTGTTAGGCGCAAAGGTCGCCTGTTTGTAATTAACAAGAAGAACCCTAAGTACAAGATGCGTCAGGGCTAATTCTTATGTAAGAATCCGTAATCAAATAAAAATATGGCAATAAGAATTGTTGGTGTAGACCTCCCACAGAATAAGAGAGGTGAAATTGCGCTCACATACATTTTTGGTATTGGACGCAGCAGCGCTGGTAAGATTTTGGAAAAGGCTGGCGTGGACAAGGACATTAAAGTCAAGGACTGGAACGATGAGCAAGCAGGTAAAATCCGTGAGGTTATAGCTGCTGACTACAAGGTCGAAGGTGATCTTCGTTCTGAAATTCAGCTTAACATCAAGCGATTGATGGACATTGGCTGCTATCGTGGTATCCGCCATCGTTTGGGTCTTCCTGTGCGTGGCCAGAGCACAAAGAACAATGCTCGCACCCGCAAGGGAAAGAAGAAAACAGTTGCAAACAAGAAAAAAGCTACTAAATAATAGAACGGTATGGCAAAGAAAACAACTTCTGCAAAGAAGAGAAATGTTAAGGTTGATGCTCAGGGACAGCTTCATGTTCACTCATCATTCAACAACATCATCGTTAGCCTCGCAAACAGTGAGGGACAGGTCATCTCTTGGTCGTCAGCAGGAAAGATGGGCTTCCGTGGTTCAAAGAAGAACACTCCCTATGCAGCCCAGATGGCAGCACAGGATTGCGCCAAGGTTGCTTTCGATCTTGGTCTTCGTAGTGTAAAAGCCTACGTGAAGGGTCCAGGCAATGGTCGTGAAGCCGCAATCCGTGGTTGTGCCGCAGTTGGCATTGGCGTAACAGAGATTATTGACGTTACTCCACTTCCACACAACGGTTGTCGTCCTCCAAAGAGAAGAAGAGTTTAATACACACAATCAATCAGGACTCATGTTGCCTTCCCGTTTTGTCCGCATCTTTTCCTTTCTGCGGCTGCTGCTGAGGGTTGAGGTAGCATGAATGCATTAAAACAGAAAAATATATGGCTAGATATATTGGACCAAAGTCACGAATTGCACGTCGTTTTGGCGAGGCAATTTTCGGACCAGACAAAGTTCTTTCCAAGAGAAATTATCCTGCTGGTCAGCATGGCAACAACCGTCGCAAGAAGTCATCTGAATACGGTCTTATGCTTGCTGAAAAGCAGAAAGCAAAGTACACTTATGGTGTGCTTGAACGTCAGTTCCGCAACCTCTTTGAAAAGGCAGCCTCTAAGGACGGTGTAACAGGTGAAGTTCTTCTTCAGCTTCTTGAGGCTCGCCTTGACAACATTGTTTATCGCCTTGGTCTGGCAAAGACACGCGCAGCTGCTCGTCAGCTCGTCAGTCACAAGCACATCACAGTTGACGGCAAGGTTGTCAACATTCCATCATACTCTGTGAAACCTGGTCAGGTTGTCGCTGTACGCGAGAAGGCAAAGAGCCTTGAAATCATCGAGGCATCTCTTGCAGGCTTCAACCACAGCAAGTACCCATGGATTGAATGGGACGAAAGCGTAATGGGTGGCAAGCTTCTTCACAACCCAGAGCGTGCTGACATTCCAGAGATTATCAAGGAGCAGATGATTGTCGAGTTGTACTCTAAATAATAAATAAACAATGGCGGTATTAGCATTTCAAAAACCAGAAAAAGTCGTAATGTTGGAAGCAGACGACAAGTTCGGAAAATTTGAATTCCGACCCTTGGAGCCTGGATTTGGAATTACTATTGGTAACTCCCTTCGCCGCATTCTTCTTTCTTCGCTCGAAGGCTATGCCATCAACACCGTGCGCATTGCAGGTGTTGAGCATGAGTTTTCAACCATTTCGGGCGTAAAAGAAGATGTGACCAACATTATCTTGAACCTAAAGCAAGTAAGATTCAAGCAAATAGCTGATGGAATCGAGTCGGAAAAGGTATCAATCTCCATTGAAAACCAAACGGAATTCAAGGCTGGCGATATCACTAAATTCCTCAGTGGATTTGGAGTGTTAAATCCTGATTTGGTAATTTGTCATTTAGATTCCCAAGCAACATTGGATATTGAACTGAGCATTAACAAGGGTCGTGGTTATGTTCCCGCAGAAGAAAACCGTAGCTACTGCAAGGAACTCAACGAGCTTGCTATTGACTCCATCTACACTCCAATCCGCAACGTCAAATTTGCAGTAGAAAACTATCGTGTACAGCAGAAGACCGACTACGAGAAACTCATTATCGAAGTCACCACCGATGGTTCCATTCATCCCAAGGACGCTTTGAAAGAAGCAGCCAAAATCCTCATTTACCACTTCATGCTCTTCTCCGACGAAAAGATTACGCTGGAGAACACAGACCTTGATGGCAACGAGGAATTCGATGAGGAAATCTTGCGTATGCGCCAGTTGCTGAAGACTAAGCTTGTCGATATGGATCTCTCAGTGCGTGCCCTCAACTGTCTGAAGGCAGCCGACGTAGAGACACTCGGCGACCTTGTACAATTTAACAAAACTGACTTGCTTAAGTTCCGCAACTTCGGTAAGAAGTCACTCACCGAGCTTGACGACTTACTTGAGAGCCTGAACCTTTCATTCGGAACAGATATTTCTAAGTATAAATTAGACAAAGACTAAGATTAAACAATGAGACACAATAAGAAATTCAACCACCTTGGTCGTACCCATTCTCATCGTGCAGCACTGCTTGCCAACATGGCCATTTCTCTCATCATGCACAAGAGAATCACCACGACACTTCCAAAGGCAAAGGCTCTCCGTGTCTATGTTGAGCCACTCATCACCAAGGGTAAGGAAGACACCACCGCTTCGCGCCGTGTCGTATTCAGCTACCTTCAGAACAAATATGCAATCCAGGAGCTTTTTGGCCCCATTGCAGCAAAGGTCGGCGACCGTCCAGGCGGCTACACCCGCATCATCAAGCTGGGCAAGCGCGCCAATGACGATGCTGATATGGCATTCATCGAACTGGTTGACTTCGACGAGAACATGGCAAAGACCGAGGCTAAGAAGACTCGCACACGCCGTTCACGCAAGTCTGGCACGAAGGCCGAAGCCCCTGTAGCTGAAGAAGCCGCACCACAGGCCGAGGCTGAAGCACCCGCAGCAGAACCCGCTGAATAACGCTTTTACTTTGGTTTCCTATAAAGGAAAGGCCATGCACAATCCCATGTGCATGGTCTTTTTTTTGATGCTATCTCGGAGGCAGCACATGGCGTTTTCAGGCTTACAGGCTTGAGGCGGCGGGGCGGTAGGGATGCCTTTCGGGAGGGGGTGAAGAGGGTTTTTGTCGGGGGTGTGGACAGAAGTGGTTCGGTGTGGCTTGGAAAGTTGACGCAACGGCGTTGTTTTTGAAAACAACGCCGTTGTTTCTATAAACAACGCTCATTGTTTTTATAAACAACGGCGTTGCGTCAACTTTGTAAGCCAAAGTGGACGATTTTGGTGTGGAAGTGTGATGGAAATGGATAGAAATGGGGGCGGGGTGGGAGAGGGATGGGCGGGAGTGATAAGAGGAACGGGAAGGGGGTGGGAGAGGGATGGTGGCGGAGTGGGAGAGGGATGAGTGGGAGTGATGAGAGGAATGGGACGGGGATGGGAGGGTAGTGAGAATGGAAGGGAGTGGGTGAGAGTGCTGAGAAAGGATGGGAATGGGAGGGGAGTGGAGGCTTTTTTATGTTGTTTTTACATTTTATGGGGGAGAATTGTTAGAAGTTCAAAAAAATATTCGTAAGTTTGCAGCAAATTGATAACTAAACCTTAACAATATGACTGCAAAATTGACAATGAAATGGGCTGTGGCAGCTCTGGCGACGGCTGGGCTGCTTGGCGTTTCTGCCACCGTGAAGGCTCAGGAAGAAATGACAGAGGTGACCACTGCGGAGTTGGCCTCTCTTTACAAGAGCACTTCGTTCAGGCAAATCAGTGTGCACGACCCCTCCGTGGTGTGGGACGATGCCACGGGCACTTTCTATATCTATGGTTCACACTACTTTGGTGCTCAGTCGAAAGACCTGCGCAACTGGACGGCCATTACCAATTACTACAACACCACCTTCGACAAGGCTTTCAAGCAGAACCCCACGCACACCGTGAAACGCCGCTTGCCGGGCAGTTCCATGGTGGAGGAAGTGACGCTGGGCAGCTACGATGCTGCTGCATTCTGTGCCACCTACGCCGACGACGAGGCCGGCTGGGTGCAGGGTTGCCAGTGGGCACCCGACATCGTCTATAACCCCACGATGAAGAAATGGTGCTACTACGTCAGTCTGAACGGCGACTACTGGGCTTCGGTCATTGTGCTGATGACCTCCGACTCGCCCACAGGCCCCTTCATCTACCAGGCCCCCATCGTCTTCAGCGGCTTCGACGGCCAGACACGGTCGGGCAAGAGCGTGAACTACAAGAAGACAGACCTCGAAATCGTCTTGGGCACACAGTCCTCCCTGCCTTCGCGCTATCGCACTGACCGCTGGGGCACGTTCTACCCCAACAACATCGACCCCTGCGTCTTCTTCGACGAAGCGGGCGAAATGTGGATGGCCTACGGCTCGTGGTCGGGCGGCATATTCATGCTGAAGCTCGACAAGGAGACAGGTCTGCGCGACTACACCTATACCTACACGGGCACGGGCACCTCGCCCGATGCCAACGCGCTGAGCGATGCCTACTTCGGCAAGAAGATAGCCGGCGGCTACTACGTCAGCGGCGAAGGCCCCTACATTCAGCACATTGGCCAGTACTACTACCTCTTCATGAGCTACGGCGGCTTTGCCCCCGACGGCGGCTACGAAATGCGCGTGTTCCGCAGCACATCGCCCACAGGCCCCTACACCGATGCCAACGGCACTGCAGCCACCTACAGCCGTTACGCACTCAACTACGGACTGAATGCCACCGACAACCGGGGCATGAAGCTCATCGGCGCGATGAACCAGTGGGGCCTGATGACGGTGGGCGAGTGTGCACAGGGCCACAACTCTGCATGCACCGACAGCCAGGGCCGCTCGTTCCTCGTTTGTCACACTAAGTTCAACAACGGCACGGCGGGTCACTGCGTGCGCTCCTACCAGCTCTACACCAACGAGGACGGCTGGCTCGTCTGCGCCCCCTTCCAGTTTGCGGGCGAGACGGTGAACGACGACTCCATTGCCGCCGGCTGCCCCTTCACGGCGGCAGACATAGCGGGCGACTATCATGTGCTCATACATCCCTACAAGCTGGACCACAACAACTTCCAGGAAGCTACGCCCAAGACCATCCACCTCTCGGAGGACGGCAAGGTGACGGGAGCGTACTCCGGCACATGGGCCGTGGCCGACGGCACAGCCTACTTCACCGTCAAGCTGGCCGGTGTCATCTACAAGGGTGTCATCACCGAGCAGACACTGGAGAACAACGCGGCCAAGACCGTAGCCTTCACAGCCGTCTGCTCGACCAAGGGCAATGCCAGCTGCGGCGTGCCCGTCTGGGGCTACAAGCTGGCTCCGAAGAGTGCCATTGCCTACAACTATCAGCAACATTCGGGGAGCGAGCTGAAACTTTCTGCCCGCGTGACCAAGAACGTCAGCATCATGTTCGACCCCGTGGAGAACACCACCCTCACTTGGACTTCCTCTGAACCCGACGTGCTCTCCACCACCGGCAAGTACAACCCCGACACCGTGGCAGTCAAGGTGAACATGACGGCCCGCCTGGAGAACTGCGGCTACTACTGGGAGAAGGCGTTCACCACGACCTGCGCCAAGGCCGCAGCCGTTTCGGGCGACCCCTACACGGGGCTTGTGGCCTACTACAACTTTGACGATGTGCCCACCCAGAACCTTTACGACGAAGACCAGCGGGCTACCTACGGACGCTCGAAGACCACGGGCACCATCCCCGTGCTGGAGACCGACTACGACCGCTTCGGCCAGGTGTGCCATCAGTACTATGGCGAACAGGGTTCCAACAGCTTCACCCGTATGCCCAACCCGCTGGCTGGCACCGACAGCTTGCAGGGCTTCACCGTCAGTCTGTGGGTGAAGCGTGCCGACCTCAACTACACGGGTGCCCTGTGGAGCTTCATCAACACCACCATTTCGGCCAGCAAGTCGGAGCGGCTCTTCCTCACGGGCAACAGCTACATCGGCTACAATGACAACAACGGCAACTGGTTTGACGTGAACAACCCCGAAACCAAGAAGTTCACCTCCAACAACGGCATCACCGTGGGCGACTGGCACCTGGTCACCTTCACTTACTCCCTGGAGAACGGCTACAAGTTCTACCTCGACGGTGTGGCCTACTCCGTGACCAACATGCAGTATCAAGGCAGCACCGACAAGGCGGCTGACTTCGACCGCACGCTGGTCACCAACTTCGCCTCTACAGCCAAGTACTTCTACCTGGGCTTTGGTGCCTACGAGGGGTCTGCCGAGGCTCGCTTCGACGACCTGATGATTTACAATCGCGAACTCTCTTCAGCCGACGTGCGCGGACTCAACACGCTGCTCAACCGTGTCAACGACTTCTCGCCCCGCAAGCAGCAGATGGGCGACCTCGACGGCGACGGCGTGATTACGGTCAACGACATTTCGCTCCTCATCGAGGCTTACCTTGCTGGCGGCGAAGGCTACGACCTCGCCCTCTGCGACATCGATGGCGACGGACAAATTACCATTGAGGACATCACCCTGCTCATCGAAATCTATCTGGGTGGAGAATAGGGGAAACGAATGTGACTAATATGAATAATTTAAGATGTGTTCAATTTATAGGAATGCCCTAAACAAAAAAGGAAGAACTATGAGAACAGGAGTATCTGTAAATATAAGTATGCCCCGAACCGACCAGCGCTTTGTTCGGCAGATGGCAAAACGGATGGGGTGGTCTGTCACAGAGTCCACAGACGACCGTCTGTTCGATTCGGAAACAGGCAAATATCTCAACGAAGAAACCATGCAGGCTATCCGAGACGTGGAAGCGGGCAAAGTAAAACGGTGCAAAAACCTTGACGAATTGATAGCGGCATTTCAAAATTAAATTCACATACAATCACCTAACTATCGTCACCCCTTCCAAAATTCATGGTTAATTCACGGATAATTCATGATAATTTCTGTTGAAAAAAAGATTTCTTCGCCAGGAATTGCCATGAATTATCCATGAATTAACCATGAACCTTTAGTAAGCGTTAAAAAATAACTTGGGACATTTAATTTACGCTAAGCGTAAAATACATCCAAAAGTTCAGTAAATTATTTATGGCCATTCATGGGTCATTCATGGTAATTCATGTCTAAAAGACACAGTATTTTCTTTTTCTACATGAATTATCGTGAATGGTCCATGAATTTTCGTGAATTAGTGTGTGGGTCATTTCTGCTTAATTTGAGCAAAGAGGCACGGAGGTTTTCACAAAAAGCTATGCAACGGACAAAAAATCAGTGAAAAGTTTTGCTGAAAACTAAAAAGTCCGTACATTTGCGGCGTTGATTCAGACAACTATGCTGCCAGCGGGCAGTCATCTACTGAGGAGACACATAGACTATAGGCGTTTATCACGCTTGTTCAATGACTCTTTGGAACTTCGCAACTTTCATGGTATTGTCAATGAACAATGCAACGGTAAAAGCCACTTTAATGATTATTTATACACGGCGGCGTGTATCTTTTTGGGCAGTAATCCCCCTTTGTGGTGTTATGCCCTATCGTAGTACATCCTTGTGTAGCAAATATATCATTGAATGTGGGGTTATTCGTTGCTCGTTCAACAGTACCGGGTAGCGAAGACCTCAAAGAGTGGGACGAGTAAGGATGTTCCCACATTTTTTATCCCCATGTGAAAATGTTCATTCTGCAAGCTGAATGCCTCCGAGAGTCATTCACACACTATGATTTTGTCAAGAACCAACATTTATAATTAACCTATTTAATAACTCAAATTTTTAGTTCTTTATGAAACGAAAATTACTTTTGGCGGCACTGGTGGCCGCTGGTGCTGTCGGGTTTAAGACCCATGCACAAGAGGCTGGTACCTATTATTTCTACAATGAAGAGAGTGGAAAGTTCCTCAGTCGCGGAGCTACATGGGGTACACATGCTTCAGCAGATACTTATGGCATTGCATTTGAAATTACAAAGGTTAGTGATGGCGTTTATACATTAAAGAATGTTGACCACTCTTTAATGGGTAATGCAAATAGGTATCTTGGTGATAATTTGTATACAGATAATGGTACAGCATGTAACTTTACTTTCACGGAAGCAGGTACAGGTAAATACACATTGTATAAAAATACAAATGAATACCTTACCATTGGTGCTTCAGATACTTATGGTCAAATTCCTGTAGAAACTACAACTGATGCTAATAATGCAACTATATGGACATTGATGACCAAAGATGCATATAAAACAAAGCTTGCAGAACGTGATAATGCTGCAATTTCAACGCTCGCTGCATCAATGAATTTTGCAAATGTTACAGATTTGAACAGCTTAAAGTCCTATGTTTCTATTGCTAAAACCACAAATAAGACAAGTAGTATCGGGAATGCAGAAATTGGTGGTGGAAGTTCTGCTTGGACAAAATCTCAAACCGAAAATAAACGAAAAACAGGTGACGCTAAAGCTGGTGATGGTGTGTTCCAAGTATGGAATGGCTGTGCAGATGTGAATCAAACTGTTACAGGACTTTCAAAAGGCTTGTACAAAATAACCGTTGAAGCATTTCTTCGTTTTGGTGACAAGGAGGCAGCAAAACGTGTAACTACAAATGGTAGTATGACTTCTTATGTATATGGAAATGAAAGTAAGACACTTCTTCATAATTTTTGGGATATAAGGCAAGACAACGACCATCCAAATTCAATGTCAGAAGCTTCTTCTCAGGTTATTGATAAAGATGATAGGGCTTTATTGGAATGCTATACTTCTGTTGGTGATGATGGCAATTTGAAATTGGGTATCTATTTGGCAGGTGGTTTTGATAATGTGTGGATGATTTGTGATAATTTCACCTTGACTTACATAGAGGACACTCCTACAGATGAATTAACTGATAAAATCAAAAAGATATATGCCGAATACAAAGGCATATTAGGGGATCATTCTGTGGCTTCTGATATGACATCTGCATATAATAATTTTGTAGCCTCATCAACACTTGCAAATTATTATACACTGCAAGAGGCTGTTACAGCAGCAAAGTCACCATCAGAACTTTGTAGAGAAATAACTAAAGCAACACAACTTGGTGTAGGAAGTGATGCTATTGATGCGGCTCAAGCAGTTCTCGATAATGGGTCTTCAACAGAAGATGATTATATTGTTGCCACTCAGAATTTGAAAATTGCAGAGTACAACTATGTTACTACAACCTATGAATATGGAGTTGACCTGGGTGCCTGGACGACTACAGGCCCGACAGGTTCACTTAGTGCACAGCATTATAAAGGTTCTGGTTATTCCTATCTAGAGCAATCTACTGCTGCTTGGAGCCAGAGCAGCTGGACCATCAAGTACACACAAGACCTTGCTTTGCCTGCTGGTAACTATGTATTCAAAGTTGCCGGTCGTCAGGCAGACAGCGATGGTGTTACTTTGAGCCTTACGGTTAAGAACGGCGAAAGTGTATTGGGTACCGTCAGCGATTTCCCGAAAGGTGACACAGGCTTGGGTATCAACACAAGTGGTGAAACAGACTTTACGACTGGTGAAGGTCATGAATATGCCAACAACGATGCTGGTCGTGGCTGGGAATGGCGCTATGTTAAATTCACGCTTGTTGCAGATGCTACCGTGAATGTTGCCGTGGATGCTGTTGCTACGACAAATCATATGTGGGTAAGCTTCTGTGATGCTACTGTACAGACTGACAACGAAGCCAACATCTCACTCATTTCGTACAATGTGGCTCTGAACAACGCACAGACAGTACTTGCAGATGCTACATATACAAACGTTGCAGGTACTGACAAGTCTAGCCTGGAGGCAGCTATTGCTGCTGATGGAACACTTGACAAGTCTAATGCAGAAGCCATCAATGCAGCAACAACGGCATTGAACACTGCTGCCACGACATTCACTTCCGGTGTTGCTTCTTGGAACGCATACGTTCTGGCTAAGGGCTATGGTGAGGCTATCAACTCTACAGCCCTGCCATACGCTGTTGCTGCTAAGCTGACCGCTGTGACTACCGCTATTACTGCTACCGTCAACACTGCTGCTGAAGCCCTCGCTCAGGCTAATGCCATCAACGCAGCCAACCGTGCTGCTTACGAAAGCAACGGCATTGCCGAAAACATCAGCGGTGCCAAGAACCGCACCTCGCTCATTACCAATGCCGACGGTTCTGCCTCAGCTGGCTGGGAAGGTTCTAGTAACTTCTGGACAGCATCTAACGAGGCTTACACTGAAGCTGATGGCAACACTACCAACACTTACTTCGACAAGAACGGTGTGAAGAACTTCACAGCAAGCCAGACCATCAAGCTGCCGAAGGGCAACTACATCCTTTCTGTTACTGCACGTGCACAGGCCGGCATCAACTCCTACAAGATGCAGGTGACAAACAACGCCAGCGAGACGGCTGAAGTAGCCCTCACCGCTATGGGTAATGCAAACGGTGTGTTCAACCGTGGTTGGAACGACTTCACTGTGGCTTTCGAGCAGAAAGCATACGGCGATGCAACTATTACCATCAGTGCAGAAAACAGTGCAAACTTCTGGATGTCTTGGGACCGTTTCCGCCTCTATTGCATTGGTGAAGAAGGTGCTGTGGAAATTGCAGAAGATGCAGATTTCACTCCTGTTGACATGGAGGATGTTGATGTAACTCTGAATCGTACTATCAAGGCAAATGTTAATACACTTGTTCTGCCGTTCAATATGACACAGAGTGAAGTTGAAGAACAGTTTGGTGTCGGTTCTAAAGTTTATGTTGTAAAGAGCTATGACGCAGACAGGGAAAATATTTCATTTGACGTTGCTGATGGAGTTACAGCCAATGTTCCTTGCTTGTTGCAGGCAACTCAAGCTGGTACAAGCTACGACCTTGAAACCCGCACAATTGTAGCTGGTGCACTAACATACGCTCCAGAAGAGGCTGGTGTTTCAATGACAGGTAATTATGCTGCTTCACAGACTGTGCCAGAAGGTGCCTATGTTGTTTCTAATGGCAAAATTTACGTAGTTGACAGTGAAGTGACCATTGCTGGTACTCGTGCATATATCAGTTTGACACAGCCTGAAACCCCTGAAACCCCTGCTAAGGCCCGTGTACTTACAATGTCATTTGAAGGTGATGATGCAACAGGCATTGCTGTTATTGAAAACGGTAACATCAACATCGAAAAGGGCACGATTTACAACCTGAATGGTCAGCGTGTAGCTAACCTGACAAAGGGTATCTACATTGTAAACGGCAAGAAGATTTTAGTTAAATAAGAATTTATTCACTGGGAGCAAATCTGCATAAGTGGATTTGCCTCCCCCTTAAAAACAAAAAAACATGAAAAAAGCATATATGAAGCCACTTACAGAAGTGGTTGACACTTTGTCGATAAAAGCGTATCTTGTTAGCGCAAGTGGAAATGGACTCAACATGTCAAGTGGTGGTGGAACAAGTACTGGCAGCGTTACTAAAGGTGACTCTAAATATCGTGGTGACTACGAGCCAGAGCCAGAGAATGAGCCAAACTTTGGCGACCTCTGGTAATCCCAATACAAACAATCATACTTGCATTTTTTAAGTTTTCGTTTATGCAAGTAAAACAGCGTCAAGCGAGGTGTTGTGAAACACATGGCGCAATAATGAAGTTAATTTAGAATAAAGTATGCAGCCCTTCCGCAGTGATGCGTGGGGGCTGTTTCTTTCATTTGGGTGTTTCATTTCTTTTGGTGTGGTGTTGCTGTGTGCGTATGTCTTTGTTAAATTTTAGGGAATGTTGAAAAGTTTTTTCTGAAAATTTGTTTAGGTAAACAAATATTCGTTTCTTTGCACGCGATAAGAATGGGCTTGAAGTGCCGATTTGGCCAAATGTTTGCATGGAGAGACCGTTTGAGTCATTACACATTATTTATTTTATACATGAATACCGCCCTGTTTTGGGGCACTTAACTAATCTATTTATTTAGAAAAGACATCAAAAATCTTTCTAATATTATGTTTTACAACTTTCAGAGGAAAAAACTATGCAGTCACCTCTTAGCAGGAGGTGCCATGCTGGCTGCGGGTTTGGGAGTTCTCTCTTGTTCTGACAAGTATGATTTGGATTCGGACAGTAATCAGCCGTCGAATCTGAATGACATCTACGACTACTTGGTGGAAGAGGGCACTTACACGAACTATGTGCAGCTCATTCGGGATCTTGGAGAGGCAGAAGTGCTGTCCAAGACGGGTAGTAAGACCTTGTTTGTCGCAGACGATGATGCGTTTGCCAAGTTCTTTGCGTCGAACAGCTGGAATGTGTCGAGTTATGACCAGCTGACGACGGCTCAGAAGAAGCTGTTGCTGTATTCGTCGATGATTGACAACCCGTATTCTACTTCCATGCTGGCCACGGCGGATGGTCCGGTGAAGGGTGAGGTGTTCCGCCGTGCGTCTTCGACCACCATCTACGACTCGGTGCTGGTGGTTCCGGCAAGCGACCCAGAGGGCATACTGCCTGACAATGACCGCTTCAATGAGTTGAAGGCTAACCATCCGAACATTGTGTTGTTTGACGAGGCTCGTCAGCCGGCTCCGATGCTTCACTTCACGTCGAAGTTCATGTCGGCCAACAAGGTGTTCACGACAGACATTGACTTCCTCTATAGCAAGTGGCTGGGCAAGGACAACCGTGCGGAGGAGGATGTGTATGTGAACAATGCGAAGATTCTGGAGGCCAACGTGTTCTGTAAGAATGGTTTCGTGCAGAAGGTTGACGAGGTGGTTGTGCCGCTCGACAACATGGCTGAGGCTTTGCGCAAGTGCTCGAAGACGCAGCTCTTCAGCAGCATTCTGGAGCGTTTTGCTGCTCCGGCTTATCAGCAGTCGCTGACGGAGGCTTACAACCAGAACAAGGGCACGGAGTATGACTCTGTGTTTATCAAGCGTTATTTCTCTAAGCGTTCATACGGTTCGGGCTTGGGCGACAAGGATGTGGCTTTCGACACGGACAAGAATGGTAATCCATTTAATGGTCAGCTGAAGTTCGACCCGGGATGGAACGGCTATTATCCTGACATCACTCCGAAGGGCAGTGACCCGATGATGGAGGAGATGGGCGTGATGCTGGTTCCGACGGATGCTGCGCTGGAAGCGTGGTGGAACGGCGAGGGTGGCGATGACATCCGCAAGTTCTATGCCCAGTCGGGTGACGACACGAAGACGGGTCTGCGGAAGACTCCTACCTCGGTGCTTGACGAACTGATCAATGCCGGACAATATGCTTCGTTCTGCCAGACGATTCCGTCGAACTTCTCGAATGTGCTTGATGGTGCGCAGATGGAGCTTGGCATCACGGAGAATGACATTGACAGCGTCATCATGTGTTGTAACGGTGCCATCTACCTGACGAATAAGGTGTTTGCGCCAGTGGCTTATTCTTCTGTGCTCAGTCCGTCGGTGATTGACACGATGAGCTACAACACGATTTCAAATGCCATTGAAAACATGGAGTATGGTGCATACCTGAATTCTATGGTGTCGCGCTATACGTTCCTGTTGCCGACCAGCGCGGCCCTGTTGAACTACGTAGACCCAGTTTCCTATGGTCTGGCTCAGCCACAGATGTGGGCTTTGAGGTATGATGCCTCGAAGACTCAGACAAGGTGCATTGTTGTAGATGTGTATAACTGTACCATTGATGAGAACGGTGTGCCGACTCCAGTGGGCGATAAGCTGAGGACGATTGAGGAGACATTGTCGAGTTCTTTGGACGGTAGTCTGAAGGACCGCATGGAGGACATTCTGGATAACCTGATTATCACGCAGGACTATACCGCAGGCAAGCAGTATTACAAGACGAAGGGCAACACGTTTGTACGCATCGTGCCTTCTGGTACAGACTACCACGTGTTTGGTTCATGGCAGCAGCAGTATGAGAATCCTATCGTGGTTGACAAGGATTCTATCTATACGAAGCGGAACGGTTCTACCTTTGTGGTTGACCGTGTGCCCATGGGTGCTTCGAAGTCGGTGGCTCAGACACTGGCCGACCATCCAGAGTTCTCTGATTTCCTCTGGGTGCTGCAGAACAGTGGTGCGCTGAGTACGACCAACGCTAAGGATGGTTGGCAGGCTGGCGACCAGAAGATTGGTAACCTGTTCAACGTGAAGGACGGTGGCTCTATCGGTGCGGAGGATACGGACTCTAAGTCGAGGAAGGCTACTTATTTGCTCAACAACTTCCACTATACGGTTTATGCTCCCACCAATGATGCCATGAAGTTGGCGTTTGCCGCTGGTCTGCCTGACTCTACGGCTTTGCGCTTGGCTGAGGAGTATGACCAGAGTGTGGCTGAAGACGTGGATGCTGCTGCTGACTCTGCTGCAAAGGTGCAGGAGGTGCTGCTTGACTTCGTGAAGTATCACATTCAGGACAACTCCATCTTCATGGACCAGGGCTTTGAGTCGAACAGCTACGAGTCGGGCAAGACGGAGCTGACTCCTTCGACCAACATCGTGGAGGCTGGTGCAGAGACTACCATTGCGGTTGTTGACAACACGCACATCAGGGTGATGACTACCAGCAATCCTGATGGCACTGTCTATGAAACTCCCGACCAGACGGCGAACTCTAACGTGCTGACAAAGTCGGCAGATGGCACTATCACGGCTGCTCAGTACTACACGGGCAAGTATTCTCCGGGTCGTCCATATAAGTTGAACGTGAATGTTTCGGCCAGCAGCATGACTGTGACTGACGTTGAGGGCAACACGCGCAATGTGAGCACAGTGGAGGGTCTGCACAACTTGATGGCACGTGAATACTGGTATAAGTCTTCGTCCAGTGTTACTCCGGCCAATGCTTATAACACGAAGCTGGACAACTCTTCGTTTGTTGTCATCCAGGGCATTGACGGTCCGCTCTTCTTTGATACTCCAAGTCAGTTTAAATATACACGTAAGCAACTTACTACAGAAGCAAAACGTCGTCGCTAATAAATCATTATCATGAAAAAAATATTATCAACATTAATGCTATTGGCCTGCTTCTGCATCAGTGCAAGTGCGCAGGTGAAGGCTGGCGATATTGTTAGCGGTCAGATTTGGGACGACCTTGAGCCATTGATGATGGTGAACGTTGTCGAAATAGACCATAACAATCGTATCGTGGCAGCGGGTGTTACGGACATCAATGGTAACTTCTCGTTCAAGATTGTCAGCCCAAAGAATAAGATTCGCATCTCGTACATCGGTTGCGAAACCAAGGTTCTTCCTATTTACAAGAAGTCTTTCGGCAAGATTATCCTGACTCCTACTACTCAGCTGAAGGAAGTCGTGGTGAAAGCTGTGAAGAAGACGCAGACTTCGGGTCTGCAGATTCCTGTGACAGAAATCTCTGTGGCTCAGCAGACCATCGACATGAAGGAGTTTGAGGGTCTGGCCATGACCAGTGTGGACGAGGCTCTGCAGGGACGTATCTCAGGTCTCGACATTGTGGCCAACTCTGGTAACCTGGGCGCCGGTACAACCATGCGTCTGCGTGGTGTGAGCACCATCTACGGCAGTGCTGACCCGCTCATCGTGGTGAACGGCAACGTCTGGACGAATGACGCAAACGCAGACTTCGACTATACGAATGCCAACGAAGAAAAGTTTGCAGAACTGCTGAATGTGAACCCTGAGGACATCGAGTCTATCTCGGTGCTGAAGGATGCTGCCGCTACAGCCATCTGGGGTTCGCAGGGTGCCAACGGTGTGATTGAAATCAAGACAAAGCGTGGTGCACGTGGCAAGACCAAGGTGCAGTACTCTTATCGTTACACCAACACATGGCAGCCCAAGGGTTACAACCTGCTGAGCGGTGATGACTACACCATGTACATGAAGGAGGCTTACTTCAACACGACCCAGACTTCGGGTTATGCTGACAATACTTCTACCCGCTACATTCCTGAAATTGGTTACAACCAGAACTTCTCGGAGTGGCGCATGTATGATGATAACACAGACTGGCGCGATGCCATCAAGCAGCACGGTCAGTATCATCAGCACTTCGTTTCTCTGACGGGTGGTGGTGAGAAGGCCAACTTCCGTATTTCGGGCGGTTATGACCACCAGACGGGTACGGTCATCAAGCAGAAGCTCGACCGCTTTACAACTCGTGTGGCTCTCGACTACTTCGTCAGCGACCGCATCAAGGTCAGCTCGAACTTCGACCTCACTTACACCAAGAACCAGAAGAACTACCGCTATGGTGGCGAAGACCTCCTGGCCATTGCTTACCGCAAGATGCCTAACCTCTCAATCTATGAGGAGGATGAGAATGGCAATGACATCGAGGGACGTTTCTACACGATGAACCCATACTTGACAGCTGCACAGGCTGGCTACAACGCTGCTTCAGGTCAGTTTACGAACAACGATCCTAAGCTGCTCAACGACCAGTACAACTTGCCTAACCCTGTGGCCGTTGCCCACAATGCACTGAACAACGAGAAGACCATCAAGCTCTCGCCTGAGTTCATCCTGTCATACGACATCTTGGGTACAGAAGCAGACCAGACTCGCCTGAAGTATGAAGGTCAGATTATCTTTGACATCTACAACCTCAACGAGGATTCTTACTTCCCTGGTTCGCTCATCGCGACCGACTGGTCTTCGTCTGGCACCTACAATGCTGCCAGTGCTTACACTTACAAGAGCCACTCTTTGTCAACACGTCATTCGTTGACTTTCACGCCGCACTTCAAGAATGAAGACCACAGCTTGCTCTTCATGGCCCGTTATCAGTACAACAGCGGTTCTTCTTCAAACCAGACCAATGGTAACAAGTGGCTGCCCTCGGCTGACGGCATTATCTCTCCTTTGGCTGGTGGTATCAACACAGCCTTTACTACGGGTGCAGGTGAATGGAAGTCACAGTTCATGCTCTTCCAGTTGCACTACGCTTACAAGGGCCGTTACATTTTTGATGCTACACTGCGTCGCGACGGTTCCACGAAGTTCGGTCCGTCTAACCGCTGGGGTAACTTCCCCGGTGTTTCTGCTCGTTGGAACATCAGTGACGAACCTTGGATGAAGTGGGCTGAAAACTGGTTGTCTATGCTCTCCATCCGTCCAGGTTGGGGTATCGTAGGTAATCAGCCTGGCTCTGAAGGTCTGTTCTATTCTAAGTATGCTTCTGGTGCCAATTACCTGAACAGCAGTTCTGTCTATCCGTCTAACATCCGTCTGACGGCCCTGAAGTGGGAGCAGAAGGAGACATTCAACTTGGGCTTTGACCTCAGCTTGTTCGACGGCTTGATTGATGCCGACCTTTCAATCTACACTCAGAAGACAAAGGACCTGCTGATGCCTGGTTTTGCCATTCCTTCTTCTTCTGGTTACACTTCACTGCCTACTCGCAACGTGGGTTCGATGCGTAACAATGGTTGGGAATTCAACATCAATGGTCACAGAGTTGTCAAGGCTGGCAAGTTCTCGATGGACTTCAACATCACTTTCGCCAACAACCGAAACAAGATTATCGAAATGGACGAGACCGTGCTGGAGACCATGAACGCAGACTTCGGCTATAACAACGGTACTTACCTGTCACGTGTACAGCTCAACAACCCGCTGGGTTCCATCTATGGTTTCCGCTCGAAGGGTGTGTATGCGTACTCAAATCTGCCTAAGGTGCGCGACCGTGCTACGGGCGATGAGTTCTATGTGGACCAGAACATGAGCGACATTGACAAGTCGAAGTACATGATTATTGAGACGGGTGGCAAGAATGCGCCTGTTGTCCGCACAGCCAATGGTGATGTGGTTTACAGCGCAGCCGGTACACCCAAGAAGATGTACTTTGACTACAACAAGGGTACAAAGTATGAGTTTGTCGGCGGTGATGCCGTCTATGAGGACATCAACAACGACGGTAGCATTGATGAACTTGACATCGTTTATCTGGGTAGTTCTCTTCCGAAGCTGACTGGTGGTTTCGGCGTGAAGTTCAACTATGCTGGTTTCTCGCTGAACCTGCAGTTCAACTATCGTTATGGCAACAAGGTCATCAACTATGCTCGCATGAACATCGAGAACATGGCTACGAACTCCAACATGTCACAGGCTGTGAACTGGCGTTGGCACAATGAGGGTGACGAGGCTCAGATTCCGCGTGCCGCCACTGCCGCAACAGGTGTTAACACTTTCAACTATCTGGGTAGTGACCGCTTTGTGGAAGATGCTTCATTCCTGCGTCTGAACTATGCACAGCTGGCCTATAATTTCGAGCCAAAGCTGCTGAAGACTATCGGCATTTCATCGCTCCGACTCAACCTTACAGTAAATAATGTGTTCTGTATCACCAAGTATTCGGGTGCTGACCCAGAAGTGGTTCAAGCAGGTTTTGCTCCTGCGGGCGACGGTTCGCGTACTCCACGTTCAAAGTCGTTCACCCTTGGTGCTTCCATCTCATTCTAATAGCATAAGAAAACCGTTATGAAGAATATCAAGAATAAAATAAAATATGTGGCAGCGGCAGCTGTCGTGGGTGCAACGGTTTCGGGCTGTTCTCTCGACTTGCTTCCGCTCAACGAGGTCGTGCTCGAAAACTATTGGACCGACAAGGCCGATGTGGAGAGCGTGGTAAATTCCTGCTATGTGGCCATGCAAGAAGGCGGCTACATCACGAACCTCATTGTATGGGGAGAAAATCGCTCCGAAAACACAACGCCCAACTCTTCGGCTCCGAATGATTTGCGCTACCTGATGAAGGGCAATCTGAAGACGACCAATGGTTATTGCAACTGGGCTGCGTTCTACAATGTCATCAACCGTTGTAACACTGTGCTCTACTATGCAGAACAGGTGGCACAGAAAGACCCTAACTACACAGAGTCGGACTTCCACATCACGCAGGCCGAAGTGAAGTTCCTCCGTGCTTATTCCTACTTCACGCTGATTAAGACCTTCAAGGATGTGCCTTTCTCGCTTGAGCCGTCAATCGACGATGACGTGGACTACAGCTTGGCCCGCACGCCGTTTGAGACCATTATCAATGCGCTGATTGACGACCTTGAGGGATGCAAGAACTATCCTCCCATCAGGTATTCAACAGCTCTTTACAATTCGGCTCGCGTCACTCGTGATGCCATGTACGCACTCTTGGCAGAACTGTACCTGTGGCGAGCTTCTGACTCCGGGGCAGAACTGTCGGCCAAACAGAATGATTACCGTTCTTGCATTGCCTGCTGCGACTATGTGATTAACCATAAGATTAATCTTTTCAGGGAAAACAATTTCCTGAATGCCAACAATCAGTCTGTGGATTTGACAAAGGTCTATGACACGTATGTCTATTCCAACTACGGCATTCCATTGCTGAAGGAAGAGGCTGGCACAGGTGTTTCCACTGGCCCTCAGGGTTACAACTCCATTTTTGGCACAGGCAATTCGTTTGAGTCCATCTTTGAAATCTCTTACACGACGGGTACAGACGACAAGAAGAACACCGATGTTTCTGTCATGTATGGTGGATATGCCGACAAGGACAAGACGAGTGCAGACAGAATGGTGCTTGCTAACGAGAACCTGATTAACACAGAGCCTGCAGCTACGGCCTACAACAACGATGCTCTCTTTGTGGTTCCTTCTGACTACCGTTCCATCGAGAATTTCCACTACACAGGTGGCGGTGGCTCACAGGAAATCTATAAATATGTAGTGGAGCGCAATCAGGCAGGTAGCAGCTCGTCCTCAATCAATCTGGGTACTGTTGGCACGAAGTTCACAGCTCCTGACACGAAAACAGCCCAGAGTGTTCGTCGCTGGTCTAATCAGTATGAAAGCTGGATTCTCTACCGCATATCAGAGGTTATCCTGATGCGTGCAGAGGCCGAGATTGAACTGGCTGGCACGATGGATAAGGCTGCTACAGCCACAGCAAACTTCACTGGCTATCATGAGGGTGCAAGCCTTGGTTCGGCAGCAGAGCTTTATGCTGATGCCTTCAACTTGATTTGCGCTGTTTATATGCGTTCAAACCCTGTTGTGAAAGGCAATGCCGGTCACAATTACATGCCAAAGAACGCCAATTACAAATTTGAAGATTACGAGAAACTGCTGATGTTGGAGCGTCGTCGTGAGTTCCTCTTCGAGGGCAAGCGCTACTACGACCTTGTTCGTCAGGCACGCCGCGAGGGTACCACTGCTAAACTTCAGGAAGCCATCACTTCCAAGTTTGGCGAAGCTCTGAAATCAATCCTCATCAAGATGTCGAATCTTAACTTTATGTATATGCCAATCCTCAAAAGCCAGATTAAGGTGAACCCCAAACTCACCCAGAATCCTTGCTACTATGATGAGGAAGAATCTGTAAAACAATACTGATTTATGAAAATACTGAATTTTAAGTCTCTGGCTGTTGCTTTGATTGCAATGACAGCCGTTCAGTTCAGCCTCGTAAGCTGTTCTGATGACCCAGGCGTGGAGAACTATTACACCAGTACTTCAGAATATGCTACTGACTATTTGCAAGGAAACGACCAGTACAGCATGTATGTGCAGATTTTGCAGCGTGCCACTGGTGCAAAAGGCAATCTGCGCCTCGTAGAGCTTCTTGCATCTTATGGTTCTTACACTGTTTTTGCGCCGACCAACGACGCTGTGAAAATGTTCCTTGCCAGCAAGGGCGTGTCTTCTGTGGATGAACTCCCGAAGGAAGACTGCGACACGGTGGCTCTGAACTCCATCATCGAAACCGCATACTTCACGACAGACGTGAGCGACGGTACATATCCCCAGTCGAACATGTTGGACCAGTACCTGACCATCCGCAGCGACAGCGACTTGGTGTCCAATCCGGGTCAAGTCACACTGGCCATGTATGTCAACGATGCCCGTCTGATTCAGACCGACGACTCTGTGTCAAACGGTGTGGTTCATACCGTGGACAGGGTAGTGCTCACCAGCACACAGATGATTTCTGAGTTTATTGACGAAGACGAAAACTGCTCACTCTATGCACAGGCTCTGAAAGCTACAGGAGTAGATAAGCTCATGCTGGAGTATGAAGACGAAACCTACTCGGTAGGTAGTGACTCCATCGACTGGACAAACGATGCACTTGTTTTGCCAACAGCTTCCGAGTCGGATAACGTGGCCTACATGGAGCACCGTTATTACAAGTACACATTCTTCATTTGTCCCGACTCTGTGCTGGAGGAAAAGTACGGCATCACTACGCTGGACGACCTTCGTGCAAAAGCACACGAACTCTACGACCCCGTTTATCCTGAGGATGCCAACATTACAGACGAAACCGACCGCCGCAATGCGCTCAACCGCTTCATTTCTTACCACATCCTCGACCGTTACGGTTCTTACTACACGCTGACTGCCGTTGACGGACAAAACTCTACGCTGGCCATCAACTGGAACCGCCGTAAGTGGGACATCGCAGACTGGTATGAAACCATGATGCCGCACTCCATCCTGAAGTGCTCTTTCCCATCAGGAACTCAGGCCGGTCTTTACATCAACCGCCGTGGTGTGCAGTCACGTGCCGATGAGCGCGGTGTGTTTGTTCGTGGTGCCAAGGTCACTCCTACATCCGACATGAACAAGGTGAATACCTGTCTCAATGGTATCTACCACTACATCGACGACATCATTGCATACGACGAGAACACACAGAACGTGGTGCTCAACGAGCGTCTGCGCATAGATGCCTCTACACTCTCGCCTGACTTCATGACCAGTGAGGCCCGTGGCCACTACACACGTTCAAATTACGAGAACGGTAAGTATGGTATCTGGGACAACACAACCAACCACAACAACAAGCAAACTTGTCTCGGCTTCAAGGCTGGCTATGCCAAGAACTTTGAATATACCAACAACACCCACCTGCATGTGCGTCCACGTACACTTTCGTTCTGGTCCTATCAGGGTGACGAGGTGACCATCCTTGGTATCTTCGACTTCAAGGTGAAGATTCCTCCTGTTCCGGCAGGCACCTATGAGCTTCGTCTGTTCACTTGCGTTGATTTCTCCAACCGTGGTATCATTCAGGTTTACATTGACGATATTCCACAGGGCATCCCATTCGATATGCGCCCAGGCGGAACAGTCCTGTTCGGATGGCAGTCTGATACATCGCTGGGTGACGAAGATGCTATTGCTTCCTTCGACAAGTCTATCCACAACCTGGGCTGGATGAAGGGACCAAAATCCTACTATTCTGCAAGCACCGAATCTGGTGGCACACAGGGAACTTGTTTCCGCGATGCACCCAATACGATTCGTAAGGTGCTGGGGCACTTCACCACAGATGGCAAGACCGACCACTACTTACGTTTCCAGCAGAAGCTTGAATCGACGAAGAATGCTATGAACTTCGACTTCCTCGAAGTATGTCCAAGCTCGGTTTACAACAACGAGTACTACGCAGAGGATAGATGGTAAAACTATTAAAATAAAGAACTATGAACAATCATATAAAAAACACATTCCGCACAGGAGTACTTGCAGCAGCAGGTCTTGTAGCAATGTATTCTTGTTCTGATACGTGGGATGACCATTACAATGGCACTGCCTCTTCCGCCTCTGTTTTCGACGGAACCACGATGCAGGCCATTGAGCAGCAGGCACCCGACTTTGCTGCTGTTCTCAAGGCTGCTGGCTTTGACCGCGAACTGGCTTCGTCCAACACGTACACTGTATGGTGTCCTGCCAATGGCACATTCAACAAAGACAGCTTGATTGCTGTGGCTCAGTCAGACTCGGCTGCTGTTGTGAAGCGATTCATCCAGAACCATGTGGCCCGCTACAATGTTTCGCTGGGTCTTGAACCCCAAGAGGTGACACTCCTCAACACCAAGTTGCTGACCATGTCGGACAAGCAGACACACAAGATTGGCAATGTCAATATCTCTGAGACAAGGAACAACATCAAGTGCAACAATGGTATTCTCCACTTCATTGATGGGCAGATTCCTTTCCAGAACAACATCTTTGAACTGATAGAGCAGGAGTACCTGCGTTCAACCAATCCCACCAAGGCCGACAGTTCACTCTATGCCTTCTTGCAGGTGTTCAATGAGGACTCACTGCTCGAAAACAAGTCGGTAAGCCGAGGCGTGGATGAGAACGGCGAAAAGATTTGGGTCGATTCAGTGACACTGCGCAACAACACTGTCCTGAAGAATGTCGATGCACTTGTTTACGATGAAGACTCAAGCTACATCGCACTCATTCCTTCCGTTGAAGCTTTCCAGAAGCGTTATTCTGAGGCAAAGTCTCTGCTCAAGTTCAATCCTCACATGGACGAGGGTCTGGAGTACAAGAAGACCGACTCTCTGCAGAACTACTACGCCAACATGTTCTCAATGAACGACCTCTTCTTCAACCGCAATGCCAACGAGCACTGGGAAGACTCACTCAAATCCACCATCTATTCTCCAATGGACTGGCCTTACGGTCTTTACTACCGCAAGGCGGACAATGTGCACCACGGCCTTCCAGAGGACAGGGGTGTGAACGACATCCTTGCCACTGTCGGAGTGGCCGATTCCATCACTTGCTCCAATGGTATTGCTTATCTGATAGACGAATACCCCATGTCTATCTATGAGCAGTATTTCAAGAAACTGAAGATTAGAGCCAGCTCGTTCACCTTGGACGATGCATCCCGTTCAGGCAATCCTCAGACGGGTGGCCTTCTGACCAAGAACATCGGTTCCGTCAGCTCTATGTCAGGCACATGGACCGTGGCCTACTGGAAGGAAATCAATCCGAAGCTTGATGTCAATGGCGACACCATCGGATATGATACGATTTGGGCAGGTGACTCACACGTCCAGACATATTACTATATGGACGTTCCGCCATCATCTAACACGGTGAACCCCAACATCGCATTCAAGATTTCTGGCAACCTTTCTGGCAAATACGACCTTTACATCGTAACGACTCCGCTCTGGTTCAAGCCCGGAAACTCCTTGACAACAGAGCCGCGTGCCTATCGTTTCAATGCCAACATCTACGAAATGGGTACAGACGGCAACTACCCCAACAAGGGTACAGCATTGCTGAATCCTGCCGATAACAGCAAAGTATTTACCACGCCGACCCCGACAAGCATTGCAGCCATCACAGACACCACTTATCTTGGTGCGTATGAGTTTAAGTACGCCTACTACGCACAAGACGAGCCAGGCGTGATACTCCAGCTTGTTACTGCCATTTCTTCAAGTCAAACAAAGTCATTCTCTCGCGAAATGCTGATTACAGGTTTCATCCTCAAGCCACACGACGACTCTGCACTTGAAGAATCCCGGGCCAAGAGACGTGACGATGATTCTATTATTAACACCACTAAAAAATACTAACTATGCAGCACTTCAATAATTTTGGATTGACTTTGTCAAGCTTAAAGTTTGCAGCATTGGCGCTTTTCCTCGGAACAGCACTTCCAATGGCTGCACAAGAGGAAGCAGAAACAGAAGGGGCTGCTGAAGCTGCGGCAGCACCCAAGCGCAGTGCCAAACCTGCCAAGAAATATCCGACGATAGAAGTATCGGGTAGGGTAGTGGATGCTGCCACAGGCGAACCTCTTGCTGGTGCCCAGATTCAGGCATACAACAACCGCAACTACACAGCAATGACGGGCGAAGATGGCACATTCGTCATCAAAGTCCCTAAGTTTGTCACATCGCTTGCTGTAAACCTCGAAGGATACAATCTCAACCGCACAGCTCTCAATGGCCGCACGTCGAATGTGGAAGTGACACTACACTCCGACCTCTTCCTCGGTGATTACAAGGCCAAGACCTCTGCCAGCCGCTCGGTTGACACCAAAGACTTTGAAACATCTACAGCAATCACCATTGACGAAGAGATACAGAACCGTCTGGGTGCCGACATCCACACGATTCAGCGTTCTGCCAACAGAGGCCAGGGCGCATCCATGTTCATCAACGGTTTCAATTCGCTCAACTCCAATGCCCAGCCCCTCATCGTGCTCGACGGTGTCATCTACGACCAGATGTACGACACAGAGATGCTGCATTCGGGCTATTTCAACAACCTGCTTCAGTCCATTAACCTGGAGGACATCGAAAGCGTAGAAGTCTTGAAGAACGGAACAGCCATTTACGGTGCCAAGGCAGCCAATGGTGTTATCCTCATCAAGACAAAGCGTTGCCGCTCAATGGCCACCCGCATTGATGTCAACATCAGCGGCGGCGTGGAACTCCGTCCCAAGACCATGGAAATGATGGATGCCGAGACCTATCGTTCCTACACATCCGAACTGCTCGGTACCACTGGCACAAAGGTGACAGACTTCAAGTTCCTCAACACCGACCCCAAGTACTATTATTATAATATGTACCATAATAATACGAACTGGAAGGACGAGGTTTACCGCAAGACTGCATGGACACAGAACTACGGCATTGCCATCCAGGGTGGTGACGATGTAGCTGCATACAACCTCTCGGTGGGCTACATGAACTCAAAGTCAACGCTCAAGGCTAATGACATGCAGCGTTTCAACATCCGTTTCAACACCGACATCAACTTCAACAAGTGGTTCTCCACACAGTTCGATGCCAGCTACACCAATGTGACTCGCGACCTGCGCGACGACGGTCTGAACTCCGAGTTCAACGTCTCCTCGCTTGCTTCGCCATCATTCTTGGCACTGGCCAAATCGCCATTCCTGGCACCCTACGACTTTGCCACAGACGGCTCCATCACATCGTTCATCTCTGATGCCGACACCTACCTCGACGAAATTCTTGGCACCAAGGCTTCTGTAGCCAACCCCACAGCCATTCTCGAAAACGGTGAGGCCAAGAACAAGAACCACTCCGACTGTACGATGATTAACCTGGCCATTGCTCCCAAGTGGCAGCCAACGAGAAACTTCTTCCTTTCTGACCGTTTCTCTTACACCATGCAGAGCTTTGACGAAGCCTACTACACACCAATCAAGGGTATGCCAAGCTACCGGGCAGCCGGCAACGAGGCCGCTACCCACAATGCCAAGTACTCGCTCTACTCCAAGCACAACGCCGTCTTCAACGACCTGCGTGCCGACTGGACCATCCTGCCCGACGGACCTCATCGCCTGGAGGCATTTGGGGGTTTCCGCTTCATGAGCGACAGCTTCACCTCTTCCTACCTGATTGGTGACAACACCGGTAACGACAAGACACCAAACAACTCATCCTCTCAGGCCAACAAGCGCACACGTGGTGACGACCTCTCATGGAAGTCGCTGGCCTACTACGTCAACGTCGAGTACAACTTCCAGGAGAAATACTATCTGCAAGGACAGGTTGCAGCAGAGTCTTCCTCTCGCTTCGGTAAGGACGCAACGGGTGGTCTGAAACTCTTCGGAGTGCCCTGGGGCATCTTCCCCTCCATTCAGGGAGCCTGGGTTCTCACCAACGAAAGCTGGTTCCAGCCCAGCAAGGGCGTGAACATGCTGAAGCTGAACGTCGGCTTCGAGTCTGTAGGCAACGACGGCATTAACAACAGTGCAACACTTACCTACATGTCGTCAGCCTCTCTGCTCAACAATCAGGCCACATCCATCGGACTCACCAACATCGGTAGCTCGGCACTGCGCTGGGAGACAACTAACCGCTTCAATGCCGGCATCGAGGGCAACTTCCTCAACAACCGCTTGACAGTTCGCTTCAACTACTTCAACTCAAAGACAAGCAACCTCATTGCACTCGGCTCATTGGCCTACGTAGCTGGTCTGACCAACTACTCATTCTACACCAACGACGGCGCACTGAAGAACCAAGGCTTCGACTTTGCCTTCAACGCCAAGCTTGTTGACACGAAGAATTTCAAGTTCGACTTGGGCGCCAGCCTGGGTCACTACAAGAACAAGCTGACACAGCTGCCCGACGGCAAGACCTCATTCACGACCGACATGTTCGGCGCAACCATCCTGTCCGAAGTAGGACGCAGTGCAGGTGTCTTCTATGGTCTCAAGACCGATGGAGTCTATGCAACCTCCGAGGCAGCCAAGGCTGATGGCAAGTACATCCTGGACGCTGCTGGCAACAAGGTCTTCTATCAGGCTGGCGACATGAAGTTCATTGAGCAGACCCCCGATGGCGAAATCAATGCCCTCGACCGCACGGTCATTGGCGACCCCAATCCCGACATCTATGGCAACATTACGCTCAACTTCAACTTCTGGGAGCGTTTCAATGTCGCTGCAAACTTCAAGTACTCTCTGGGCAACGACATCTACAACTACCAGCGTGCACTGCTCGAAAGCGGCTCCATGTTCCTCAACCAGACCACAGCCGTCACACGTCGCTGGGCTGCCGAAGGACAATACACCGACATTCCGCGTGCATCCTACGGTGATGTCATGGGCAACAGCCAGTTCTCCGACCGCTGGATTGAAGACGGCTCTTACCTCAAGCTCAAGAACGTAACCCTCTCCTATAAGATTCCCATTCGCAACGAATACATCCAGGGAATTACCATCTGGGCTGCTGCAAACAACCTCTTCACGCTCTCCAAGTATCTTGGTGCTGACCCCGAAGTCTCTTGCGGCAACAGTGTGCTCATGCAAGGCATCGACGCTGGCTACCTCTCTGCAGGTCGCAGCTTCCACCTTGGTGTCAAGATTAATCTCTAAAAACACGTAAAACTCATGAAAGTAAAATCTATCATAGCATGTGGCTTGCTCCTGCTCGGAGTGGGAGCAGCCACAACCTCTTGCGAGGATATGCTCACGGCAGAGAACAATCTCGTCACTACCAACCTCGCACCACAGGATACAGTATATCAGATGATGGGTATTCTGCAGCGTATGCAGAAGTTGGCCGACCGCACCATTCTGCTGGGCGAAGTCCGTGCCGACCTCGTCGAGGTTGACCCCATCCACGCCTCTTCCGACATTCAGCAGTTGGCCAGCAACACAATCTCCACCGAGAACACCTACAACTCGCCAGCCGAATACTACAGCGTCATCAACTCCTGCAACATCTACTTGGCTTACGTCGATTCGCTCTACAAGATTTATGGCGACTTCTACTACGAGAAAGAGATTTGCGCCACCAAGTGCTTCCGCGCATGGTGCTACCTGGAGCTGACAAAGGTCTATGGCGAAGTGCCCTTCGTGACCGAGCCTGTCCTTTCAGCCGAAGCTGCCGACCAGATTGTGTCTTCAAGTGAAAAGGCCGACATGCTCAAGGTGCTCAACTTCTCCATCCAGGACCTGGCCAAGTATCCCTACATGCCGAAGAACGATGCCCTGCGTCCACGCTACGGTAACCAGAAGTGGAACGACATCACCTGGAACAACTTCTTCATTCCCGTCCGTGCCCTCCTGGGCGAACTCTACCTCTGGCGAGGCTCTGTCACGGGCAATCAGGAAGACTACAAGAATGCCGTCCGCATGTATCACGACTACTTCTGCTATCCTGGCGAAGAAATCTCCACAGGCTACAACCCCGTGGTTTGGGCAACTACCGACTTCAACATCTCGGTGGATGATTACTCAATGATGGAGTTTTACGTTTCTGCCAACAACGCAGGTGTTCTGCCGCTCGACTCTGTTGCATACTTTGGCAATACCTCCGACCTCCGCGCCGTGTTCAACTCGCAGTATAGCAACAACTACTATCCCGCAGTTTCACCCTCGCAGCGCATTCGCGACATCTCCAAGGCACAACGCTACTGCTACTACAACTATCTTGTAAAGGCAGACACCATCTATGCTTCTACCAACCCCAACGACTACGACAATTCTATCAAGGTCGGCGACCTCCGCCTTTCGGCTGTTTACAACACAGAGAGCAACATTGCCGAAGCGCGCTACAACGGCAACGTCAACTCCATGAAGAACTTCATCAGCAAGTGGACAGAAGGTGACATGAGACTTTCCACCGACCGTCGCCAGTCCTACATTCCTTACTATCGCAACAACATCCTCTACCTCCACATGGCCGAGGCACTCAACCTCGCAGGCTTCCCCGAAACCGCATTTGCAGTCCTTGCCTACGGAATCACCAACGATGTTTTGGACGACCGCTCCATCATCTCGCAGGATGAGTTCGACCGTCTTTGCGAAATCAAGTCTTACGGATTCTCCCTCTCCGAACCCCTCTATGCCGTCGATGCAGAACTCAACGGCAAGACCAACAGCTCATTCGTCATCTGGCCATCCAACATCTTCGAGAACATCGAGAAGGTGGGCCGCACGAAGCAGGGAGGCGGCTATCCCACAACGACAGTCATAGTCAATGGTCGTCTCCAGACACACTTCCAGCAGGGCATCCACTCTATTGGCTCTGGCGATACCGAGTTCAACAAGTACTACCAGCTCAACACCGACGAGGTGAGCAGCGGCATCACTCCTGAGCCAGAAGTCCCAGTCTATGCAGAAGTGCCCAAACTGACTAAGAGGTCAACCCACGAAGACTCGCTTGCAGCTCAGGCCATCATTGATGCCAACGAAGCCCTGAAGGTTCAGTACGAAGCAGACCTCGCAACCGTACAGGCTGCCAACGCTACCTACCTTGCTTCAGCTCCCGTGCGTGCACTTCGCCAAGCCCACGTCCGCCAGCTCATCCTCGAAGAGGAAGCCCTGGAAGGCATGTTCGAAGGTCTCCGTTTCTACGACCTCCTTCGCTACCAGATGCAGGACGGCAAGGTTTCAGGCTCATCAGCAACCATCACGCTCCCGGCCTTCATTACAACCAACTACGGAGCCACCCCGAAGATGGAAGGCAAGCCCTGGTACCTGCCACTGCCCAAACGCTAACCTCCCCACGATTCTAAACCACTTTAGCTGCTAACGCAGCACACCCCATTCGAAGTCCAAGCACCTTAAAGGTTCGCCCTTTAACTGCTTGGGCTTCTTTTTGTCTGCCCTCTCCATCCCCTCCCGCAGTTCTCTCCGCCCCCTCCCATCCCCTCCCGTTCCCACCCCCAAATCCCGCCCAAACCGCCCCCACTTCCCTCCCGACTTTCTCCCGCTCCAGACAAAAGTTCACTCATCGGCGTTGTTTTCAAAAACAACGCCGATGTTTCCAGAAACAACGAACGTTGTTTCTACAAACAACGCCGTTGCGTCAACTTTCCTTGCAAGACAGGGAAGAAACCC
>JAFTEV010000035.1 GCA_017453465.1 Bacteroidaceae bacterium
CAACATCTGTTACTTTCCAATTGGGATCATCTGGAAGCAGTATCGACTGTAGGATTTCTTCTGCTGATTTCATACAGCATGCAAAGGTACAATATCTATTGCGAATTACCGCCTACCAACACAAAATCTTGCAGAACCCATTGCAAAAAGGCCGGCAATGAGTTTCGTCTTTGTCTGTTTGGTCATAATGTTCAATCTTTTTACTCTAAAATCGGCTGCAAAGTTACTGCTTTTCTGTGTACAAAGTGAATAATCTTTGGTAAAAAGTGAACATTGTGTGCGTTTTCAATACATTGTGAACAAGTTTTTGTTCTATTTCTGCTTGTAGAAGGCTGCTGCCTTAGGCTCTTCTATTATTTTTTTTGTGACTTCTATAAATAGAACACATCTTTAATGATTATCCGCAAACATAGGTGGGTATGTTTGCGGATAATCATTTTATTTTTCTGGGGTCGGCTCTAACACGCGCTTAAGGTTGTTCGTTGCTTCGTTGCGGGCTTCTTTGGCTCTTTTTTCGGGAATGAATTTCAGACGTTCACACAGGGACATGACTTGTGTGTCGTCTGCTGTGAATGATATTTTTGTGTGGAGTTTGTCGCCGGGGGCAAGTGTCCAGTAGGGCCAGGTTCCACCATATCCGTCGGGCTTCTGGGTGATTTTAACATCCTTCATGTTGCAGTAGTTGTTTTTTAGGTATAAGGGACCGGCTTCTCCTGTCAGTAGATAGTAGATGTTGAGTCCTTTTCCTAATGTACTTAGCTCCAGTGAATCGGTGATTTCAATGTCAAATTCCGCTTTCATCAGAAAATCGCCTCTGCTTGTAAAGTTTACCTCTGTGATTGTGATGTCGGAGGCGATGGTGTAGGGGAGGCTGTCGCTCAGTTCGTATGGCAATGTCTTGCCAACCAGTTTTGCGCGGCTTTCGGCGGTGTTCTCTTCTACTTTCTGCTTCAGCAGTACAATCATACCTAAAGCAGTCTCAAAATCCATGTTCCCTTTTTCTTTCATGGATCTGACTTCTTTCTTGAGTTCGTTTTCTGTCTTTTCGATGATTTCGGGCAGGTCGCCGTAAATGCTGTTTGTTGACTTTGAACTTCCGCCGCTACATGCAGTGAGCAGGAGTGTCATGCAAGTGGCCAAGATAAATGGAATTTTTTTCATGACTCATTTCTTTTTTTTTAGTGTTCACAAATTTATTTTTATTGTCTCAGATATTTTTCAATGAGAGCAGTGATGTCTTCCAGCGTGATGCGGCGCTCGTCAATGGTAATTGTTTGGCTTGTTACGACGAACCACTTGCCGCTATAGTCTTGGGCACGGACGCAGAGCTGGTGCTGTCCCATGGGCAGTCCGTCGGTGGGCATGGCGAAGTCGAAAGTTCCGGCTTGGTCGGTCGGAATCAGAATGGAGAGGCCATTGCCTTCGCCTGGGTCGGTGTCGAAGAAGTATTCCAATGCTTTGACTCCTTTGGAGTTGATGACGTACAGTGGCTGTGTAACGACTTTCGACCACACGCCTTTGTTGTCTTGACAGCGCACGTGCAGCTTGTGTGCTCCAGGCGCAATGCCTGTCAGGTCGAGTGCGAGTGTGTTGCTGCCTGTGCTGATGCCCGTAATGATGTTGGCAGCACCGTAGCCAGGGTCTTCATCGATGAAGTATTCCAGCAGGACGGGTTCTTGTGCCATGCCCAGCAGATTCATAGACAGGGCTATGGCTATTGCATATAGTTTCTTTCTCATCGTGATACTCCTAATTTAATGGTGATGTTCAGTTTTTCCCCTTCGCGTACTGAAGCAGGAATGACGAGGTCTTCAATCACAGTGCCTGTTGGGATGCCCGAAATCACATAAGGGTCGTCGCCTGCGAATGCGCCTATGGAATTATTGGTTTTGAGTATCTCGTTGTTCTGCACATCCAGGTCTGTGGTAATGGATTGAAGTGCTTGCACATCGTAATCAAGACCAATGTTGTTGGTGGATGTGCTGCCATCGCAACGATTGTCACACATGTTTCTGTACATGATGTTGTTTTTAATGGTGCTGTTTTCAACGCCGCTTACACAGTAGCCTCCGTACAGCGATTCTGTCCATGTGTTGTTGGCAATGACGCTTTCATTGAAGTTGGAGACAGCACCTGTTCTGCCTGAACCTGAAGGGTCGTCCATAAAGATGTTGTTAGTGATTTGCACGTTGTCGATGGCTACGACTGGCGGGAAGATTCCGTTGGAATTGTTCCAACGATCACCCGTAATGCCTCCACTGATGGCATTTTGGTGGATAATGATGTTTTCATGGTGTATTGTAACTTTAATTCCCTGCTGGATGCGACATCTGTTGACCACAACTTTATTGGCATCAATGGTGAGTTTTCCGTCAATATACATGCCACAGATTTGCACTTCATCAGCATAGATTTCAGCATCATCAATAATGGCTGAAGCAGCACCGATGTCAGTCTTTTCGTTTTCGGTAAGCCAATAGCCAGGCCCCATGATGACAACACGCTTTTTGATGGCGTCGTCGTCACCTTTCAGGCTACCGTAGCTTAAGTTGGAGCCATCCACCATGATGGTGTCACCGTCTGCAGCTGCACCCATAGCTTCTCCAATGGTTGGATAGGGAGCTGAACTTCCTTCCAGGTTGCTTACTCTCAGAATCTTTGAATTGGCAGAAATGGTCATGCACATTGCTGCCAGCAAGGTAAATGTTTTTCTCATGTTGTATTGTTTTAGTGAAGAATTGTGGCAAAGATACACAATTATTCTGAATTGTCTGCTATATTGCTGAAAAAAGTGATTATTATGAAAAAAAGAGAGACCACACTGAAGTGTAATCTCTCTTGTAAACTTTGTTGGTTGCAGGGGTTATGCTTCTGCAGGTGCTTCAGCTGCTTCTTCAGCTGGTGCTTCAGCAGCTTCTGCTTCAGCCTTGGCAGCAGCGGCAGCGGCTTTCTTCTCTGCAATCTTGGCAGCGATAGCCTCGTTGATTTTCTTCTCTGCATCGAGACGTGCCTTGGCATCAGCCTTCTTAGCCTGTGCCTGAGCATCTTCCTGCTTCTGAAGCTTCTGAGCCTTTTCTGCCTTCCATGCGGCAAACTTAGCTTCAGCTGTAGCTTCGTCGAATGCGCCTTTCTTCACGCCACCCTCCAGGTGCTTCTTCAGGTAAACGCCTTCCTTTGAGAGGATGCTGTGAGCAGTTTCTGTTGGTGTAGCACCCACGTTTACCCAGTAGAGTGCACGCTCAAAGTTGAGGTCGATAGTTGCAGGGTTGGTGTTAGGGTTGTAAGTACCGAGCTTTTCAATGAAGCGACCGTCGCGCTTTGCATCAGCGTTAGCAATGACGATGCTGTAGAATGCGTAGTTCTTACGACCGTGACGCTGAAGTCTGATTCTGGTTGAGCCCTTTTTCATGTTGTTTTTGAATGTTTTTAGTGAAAGCCTTTTTATTTATGCTTTCTTTGGGGTTAATGAATGTGTCGCCAGCTCGTGGCGGCGTTGACTTGTGCTTCCATCACGTGAAAGCGGTTGCAAAGGTATGGAAAATAATTGAGAATAGAAAATAGAGAAGTGAAAAATCAGAGTTACAGTCTGAAAAAACAGCTGAAACACTGCGTTTTTCTATGAAAACAACCATAATTGAACACAGAGGCACAGAGGTTCAGAGAAATTAGGAATGAGGAATTAGGAATGAGGAATTAGGAATGAGGAATGGATACTCAAATTGTTAATTGTTAATTGTTAATTGCCTATTTCTGTATCTCTGTGTCCCTGTGTTCAATTTAGAACTTAAACTTCAGGACTTTTCCGCCGTTGGCTGGGACTTCAAGATAGGTTGTGCCATCGGGTACGAGGATGTGCTTCTCGGTGGAGTGGGTGAGCAACTCCTTGCAGACCGTCTTTTCTGTGATGGGCGGAATGTCGAGTGTCTCGAAGGCGTGTGCCGGAATCTTGACCCATGTGCGCTGCATTTCGTCGCTGAAGTTGGCCACAACGAGTATGAGTTCCTTGCCAGCTTTGCGCAGGAAACCATAGAGCTTGTTGGTGTCCATCAGTTCGTTGTCGTAGTTGGCGTACATGATGTCGAAGAAGAGGCCCTCGCGGATGGCCTTGTCTTTGTTGCACATGCCCAGCACCTTATCATAATAATGGCGCAGGGCTTTCTCTTCGTCGGTGAGCAATGCACCGTCAAACTTCCCACCGTTTCGCCAGCGGCGAATCTTGTCGATAGTCCAATAGTCAAAGATGGTGGTACGTCCGTCCTCGCCAGAGAATCCCTCTGCATCCATGCCTGGTTCGCCAAACTCCTGACCGAAATAAACCATCATGGGGTTGGTGTTCATCAGCGCTGAAACCAGCAGGGCTGGTTTGCCCTTCTCTGGATTGTTGGCAAAGAAACGGCTGGCAATGCGCTGTTCGTCATGGTTTTCGAGGAAGTTGAGCATCTTGTCCTGAATGTCTTCCACGGCTTGCCAGCAGCCAGTGATGAGGCTGGCCGACTGTCCGCCCATGACACTGCGCAGTGTGTCATACAGCCCTACTTTGTCGTAGAGATAATCAAACTTGCCGCGCATCAGGTAGTTGCGATATTCATGCGGGTTGTATATCTCTGCAATGAAGATAATGTTGGGGTATTGCTTCTTCACTTTCGGAATGACCCATCCCCAGAAATCCACAGGCACCATCTCGGCCATGTCGCAACGGAAGCCGTCAACGCCTGTGCTTGCCCAGAAGAGCAGGATGTCGCGCATCTTGACCCATGTGTCTGGGGTAGAAGGCGAGAACGGTATTTCGTGGTTGCCTTGATAGTCAACTCCATAGTTGAGTTTTACCGTTTCGTACCAGTCATTGCGTCCCACCCATGGAGTGAAGCAGTCGTTGCCCGTGGCCTTGCAGGGCTTTTCCTTGTATTCGCCCATTTCGGGGTCGTAGAGGCTAAAGTTTGGCGAGAACTTCGTGCCCGTCAGATAGTAGAAGTTGTTCTGCTTAGAGAATCCCCACGTGGGTTCATCGTCTTCACCAAGGTCGCGCACCTGTTCGGGCTTGGCATCAGAGTGGTACTGACGAGCCACGTGGTTGGGCACAAAGTCGATGATGGCTTTCAGTCCAGCCTTGTGTGTGCGGTTCAGCAGGTTTTCAAATTCCTTGAAGCGGTCTGGCACTTTTGTGGCAAGGTCGGGGTCGATGTCGTAGTAGTCCTTGATGGCATAGGGCGAACCAGCGTTTCCCTTGACGATTGCAGGGTGGTCACGCTGAATGCCGAACTCGGAAAAGTCCGTCTTGGTGGCGTGTTCAATGAGTCCTGTGTACCAAATGTGTGTGGCACCCAGTCCTTTGATTTCAGCAAGAGCCGCACCTGTGAAGTCGGCCATGCGTCCGCAGCCGTTTTCCTTTTTGTTGCCGTTGGGCACACACTTCGTGGAATTGGCCCCGAACAGACGCGGGAGGACTTGATAGATAACTATTTTTTCCATGGTGGTTTAGATGATGAAAGGGTGTGGGGGAGAATTTCTGTTTCTTTTATGCAATACCGTGTGCAGTCACGTTGCGGTCAATCTTGGCAATCATGCCTTGCAGGGCTTTGCCAGGGCCACACTCCGTAAAGTCGGTAGCACCGGCGGCAATCATGGCCTGCACTTCGTAAGTCCACTTCACTGGAGCCGTGAGCTGTGCAATGAGGTTCTGCTTGATTTCTTCAGGATTCGTGTGTGCCTTCGCATCTACATTCTGATAGACAGGGCACTTGGGAGTAGAGAACTCGGTGGCTTCAATGGCTGCCTGCAGTTCGTCTTTTGCGGGCTGCATCAGTGGAGAGTGGAATGCACCGCCAACGGGGAGTGGAAGTGCACGCTTTGCACCAGCGGCCTTCATAGCCTCGCAAGCCTCGTTGATGGCCTCTACGTTTCCAGAGATAACCAGCTGCCCAGGGTTGTTGTAGTTAGCCGGAACAACCACATGGCCAGGCTTGTTGATTCCGGCACAGATTTCTTCAATCTTTTCGTCGGGCAAACCGATGATGGCAGCCATTGTCGAAGGTGCAGCTTCACAGGCTTTCTGCATGGCCTGTGCACGCTTTGACACAAGTTTCAGACCGTCCTCAAACGACAGGGCGCCTGCAGCAACAAGGGCAGAAAACTCACCCAGCGAGTGTCCGCCCACCATGTCGGGCTGGAAGGCATCGCCCATGCAGATGGCACTGATGACGGAGTGGAGGAACACAGCGGGCTGTGTCACCTTGGTCTGCTTCAGCTCTTCAGCTGTGCCCTCAAACATTATCTTGGTAATCTCGAAGCCAAGAATCTCGTTGGCCTTGTCGAAAAGTTCCTTTGCTACGGGGTTTGATTCATACAGGTCTTTGCCCATTCCTGAGAACTGGGCACCCTGACCGGGGAATACAAATGCTTTCATCTTTTTTTATTATATGATTATTGTTTGATAGTTTTGCAAAAGTACGAAAAAAAATAAATAATGAAAAAGGAAAAACGAAAAAGTTTAGAAATATCCTCATTTTATAGTTCGTAGGTATTGTTTTCCACTTCTTTCATTTCACACTTTACGAATTTTTGTGCTATGCTGCTTCTTTCATACAAATTTCAGTCCGATAAGTTTGCTGTTTTCTTTCGGGCGTTGTATCTTTGCAAATAAATTTTAGTTAAAATGATTTTATTATGAAGAATTTCTATTCTTTCATGCTGCTTCTGGCAGCAACCTTGCTGACCACTGCGGTCAAGGCACAAGTGATTAACGGCGACCTGAACCACAACAATGCGCTTGATGTGGGTGATGTAACGCTGGTCATTGACGGCTACCTCACGGGCGAGACTGAGACCATTGAAACGTCCACCGACCCTTTTGCTGCTGACAACCAACGTGTGGTGGGCACATGGTATCTGTCCGAGACAGAGAGCATCACATTTCGTGAAGACGGTACAACGGATTATCTGCCCGGCCACACCTATAAGTTCCTGCCTGTTCAGGGCCGCATCATCTTCTTTAATGAAAGTGGCATTCCTGTGACCAGCCTGAATGTGCCTTACCTCACAGAAGACTATATCGCTGTGCTGCCTACAGGGAGTGACGATTTTGTCATCTATATATCTTCTTTAATAGCCCCTATAGAGAATGGCCACGAATACGTTGACCTGGGCCTCAGTGTGAAATGGGCCACAATGAACATCGGCGCATCTGCTCCCGAAGAACGTGGAGACTACTTTGCCTGGGGCGAGACCACAGCAAAGACAGACTACAGCTGGAGCACTTATCAGTGGTGCAATGGTTCAAATACAACCATGACCAAGTACTGCAACGATTCCACTTACGGCACAGTTGACAACAAAATCGTTCTTGACCTTTCCGATGATGCTGCCAATGCCAACTGGGGCGGCACATGGCGTATGCCGACCGATGTCGAGTTGACAGAACTCCGCGAAAAGTGCACATGGACTTGGACATCCCTGAACGGTGTGAACGGCATGAAAGTGATAGGACCTTCAGGCAATTCCATTTTCTTTCCTGCTGCTGGATATATGGAAGACAAACGTTACGGAAATATTAACATCAACGGTGACTATTGGTCGAGTTCGCTCTCTGAGACTTATCCGCCTTATGCTTGGCACATGGAATTCTTTCGCTCGGTTGGCGCGAGCCGGGATACTACCATCCGTCGCTATGGGAAAAGTGTGCGCGCAGTTTGCCCGTAGTTTTCAGAACCTTTAGCGTTAGCCAATTTGTCTCCTTCCTGACCTTACAGAATTAACCCACGGTGAGTCTGCTTGATGCAGTCTTACCGTGGGTTATATTCAGTGCGGTGCGACCTCTCCGAGGTCTTGCTGTGTTTTTTTCTATTCGATGTGGAATGTTTACTTCACCTTTTCAACAATGGCCTTGAATGCTTCGGCATTGTTGACTGCGAGGTAAGCAAGTGTCTTGCGGTTGATTTCGATGCCAGCCTTGTGGAGTGCACCCATGAGTTTTGAGTAGGAGATACCCTCGATGCGGGCTGCGGCATTGATTCGCTGAATCCAGAGTGCGCGGAACTGACGCTTTTTGAGTTTGCGGCCTACGTATGCATAGGTGAGACCCTTTTCGTAGGCATTTTTGGCAACGGTCCAAACGTTCTTGCGAGCACCGAATTGTCCTTTCACGCGCTTCAGAATCTTCTTGCGGCGTGCACGTGATGCAACGTGGTTTACTGATCTTGGCATAATTTTTGTTGTGTTTGAATGTTAGCGGTAGGAAATGGAGAGTCTTCTTCTCTTTGTTTTCCGACACTTGATGAGCTAACAGTCGGTTAAACTTTTAAGTTAAATTTCTTACTGATGTTTTTAGCGGAGGCAGAGGAGGTCGCGTACCTGCTTTACGTTAGCTTTCACTACGATTGTACTGTGGTCCAGATTTCTCTTCTGCTTCTTGGTCTTCTTTGTCAGAATGTGGCTGTGATAAGCGTGCTGACGCTTAATCTTGCCTGTACCAGTAAGCTTGAAACGCTTCTTTGAAGCTGAATTGGTTTTAACTTTTGGCATTTTTTTGTTTGTTATTTAATTATTAATAATGTGAGTGGCAACGCATATACCACGGCGTTACGCACTTTTTTTCTGCTATTGGTTTTTAGTCTTCCTCCGACTTCTCAGCCAGCTTGTCGGCCAGTCCTGCAAAAGGGCTGTTGGGGTTAGGCTCCTCGTTGGCTTTAGCGGCATCGGCTTCAGCCTTGGCCTGTGCCTCGGCTGCTTCGTTGTCGCGCCTCTGCTGGCTCTTCTTCGGCTGGCCAGCCTTCTTGGGAGCCAGTGTGAGGAACATGCGCTTGCCTTCCAGGTTTGGCATACTTTCCACCTTTGCCAGCTCTTCCAGGTCGTTGGCAAAGCGGAGCAACAGCACTTCGCCTTGTTCCTTGAAGACGATGGAGCGTCCCTTGAAGAAGACGTATGCCTTCACCTTGTTGCCGTCGGAGAGGAACTCCTGTGCGTGTTTCAGCTTGAAAGCATAGTCGGCTTCGCCTGTCTGAGGTCCGAACCGAATTTCCTTCACTTCTACCTTGGTTTGCTTGGCCTTGATTTCCTTGGCCTTCTTCTTCTGCTGGTAGAGGTACTTTGAGTAATCAATGAGCCTACATACCGGCGGGTTGGCTGTTGGAGAAATTTCAACGAGATCAACTTCTTTTTCCTCTGCGAGGCGAAGTGCATCTCTTGTTGACATTACGGCTGACTCAATGTCGTCGCCTACAATTCTCACTTCGCGTGCACGAATCTGTTCGTTGATGCGGAGTTGTTTCTGTTTTTTGTTGTCGCCCTTCATTAATGGTGTGGCTTATTCTTTTGTCCGATATGTAATAGTTAATTGATTAAACTCTGTTGGGTTCAGACCCCAATTTTGCGGTGCAAAGTTAGAAATTTTCTGTCATTTGACGAACTTCTTCTTGAATTTTCTTTGCAAAATCCTCAATTTTCATGGTTTCCTGCTGCTGAGTACCCTGTTTTCTGACGTTTACGGTGCCATCTGCGGCTTCTTTGTCGCCCACGATGAGCAAGTAGGGAATGTGTTTCATCTCGTTGTCGCGTATCTTGCGACTTACCTTTTCGTTGCGCTCGTCGATGATGGTGCGCACGTCTGCGATGTTCAGCTGTTCGGCCACCTTCTTGGCATAGTCGTTGTGCTTCTCCGAGATGGGCAGCACGACAGCCTGGTCGGGTGTGAGCCAGAGTGGGAAGTGTCCGGCAGTGTGCTCAATGAGTACGGCGATGAAGCGTTCCATCGAGCCGAAGGGTGCACGGTGAATCATCACGGGGCGGTGCTTCTGGTTGTCCGAGCCTGTGTATTCCAGCTGGAAGCGCTCGGGCAGGTTGTAATCTACCTGGATGGTGCCCAGCTGCCAGCGGCGACCCAGTGCGTCCTTAATCATGAAGTCGAGCTTCGGACCGTAGAAGGCGGCTTCGCCCAGTTCGGTGCGGGTCTGCAAGCCTTTCTCCTTGCAAGCCTCGATGATGGCGTTTTCGGCCTGTTCCCACACTTCGTCCGAGCCAATGTACTTTTCCTTATCGTTGGGGTCGCGCAGCGAAATCTGTGCTTCAAACTCCTTGAAGTCAAGAGCCTTGAAGATGATGTTGATGATGTCCATCACGCGCAGGAACTCGTCTTTCACCTGGTCGGGACGGCAGAAGATGTGGGCATCGTCCTGTGTGAACGAGCGCACGCGGGTCAGTCCGTGCAGCTCGCCCGACTGCTCGTAGCGATAGACCGTGCCAAACTCGGCGCAGCGGAAGGGCAGGTCCTTGTAGCTGCGTGGCTGCCAAGCAAAGATTTCGCAGTGGTGCGGGCAGTTCATGGGCTTCAGCAGGTATTCCTCGCCCTCCTCAGGTGTGCTGATGGGCTGGAAAGAGTCCTTGCCGTAGTGGGCATAGTGGCCGGAGGTGACGTAGAGGTTCTTGCCGCCGATGTGCGGGGTCATTACCTCCTGATAGCCATAACGCTTCTGAATCTTACGCAGGAAGTCTTGCAGGCGGATGCGCACAGCGGTGCCTTTGGGCAACCACATGGGCAGACCTTTGCCTACGCGCTCGGAGAACATGAACAGTTCCATTTCCTTGCCAATCTTGCGGTGGTCGCGCTTCTTGGCTTCCTCCAGGGCTACAAGATACTCGTCGAGCATCTTCTTCTTGGGGAACGAAATGCCGTAGATGCGTGTCATCATGGGACGCTTCTCGTCGCCACGCCAGTAGGCTGCGGCCAGACTGAGCAGCTTGAAGGCCTTGATGCTGCCTGTTGACATGAGGTGGGGGCCCTTACACAGGTCAATGTACTGGCCCTGTGTGTATGTAGTGATGTGGCCGTCTTCGAGTTCGGCAATCAGTTCGTTCTTGTAGGTCTGACCCTTGGAGGCGAACAGTTCGAGCACGTCCTTTTTGGCAATGTCCTTGCGTACAAGGGGCTCGTTCTTCTGCACCAGCTCCTGCATCTTCTTCTCAATCTTCGGAAAGTCAGCATCGCTGAGCTTCACGCCCTCTGGTGGCATCACGTCGTAGTAGAAGCCGTTCTCGATGGCAGGGCCTATGCCGAACTGTGTGCCAGGCCAGAGCTGCTCGATGGCTTCGGCCATCAGGTGTGCCGAGGTGTGCCAGAAGGCGTGCTTGCCCTCTGCGTCGTCAAACTTGTAGAGGTTGATGGCTGCGTCCTCTGTGATGGGGCGGTTCAGTTCGGTTGTCACTCCGTTAACGCCACAGGCTACGCACTCCTGTGCCAGCCGCTGGCTGATGCTCTCTGCAATCTGCAGGCCAGTCACTCCAGCTTCATATTCGCGGACAGACTGGTCTGGAAAAGTAATTTTTATCATTTGGTTATATATAATTTATTTCTCATTAAAAACAAAGTCAAGTCCCTGTCTGCGGTAATAAGGGAAACGAGTATCACTGGACACCAGCGTCATGCCCAATGTCATGGCATGGGCAATAATGACGTGGTCTGAAGGGTCTTTGTGGTTCATGGCTGTATTGATACGCAACCGCGAATAGGTCTGCATCACTTCTTTCTGTAGTGGAAGAATCTCTATGTAATAGTCTTCTTCTATTGAACGAACCATGTCCTCTGCTGTTCTCCATCGTTTGTTGCCCAAGCCCTTGTTGTTGTAAGCAATAATAAGCTCGCGTACAGATTCTGCACTGATATATAATAAAGAAGAAGGGTCATTGAGAATGCTCAGAACATTTTCGCTCAACAAGCCTTGGTCTGTAGTCCAATAAATATAGATATTGGTGTCTAATAGGATTCTCATTCTTCTGTTTTATCAGAGCAACAGCATGGGGTCTTTCACCCATATTTCACCTTGATGCCTTCTGGCAGCTTCCATGTATTTGTTGCCTGCCGGGAGACTTGCATACAAAGCCCTTCTTTCTTCAATAGTGAGCTTTCTTTTCTTTCTTCTTCTGGTTGTGGTTACTTCAGACATTGTACCTTTTTTGTTAATTCGTTGCAAAGGTAACTATTTTTTGTAATATGTTGGTTAAGAAATGAGTTTTTTTTGCAGAATGAATTATTTTGCAGTTGGCTGCGGGGCCAATTCTTCATTTCTGCCTGCCCTATTATAATAAATATAAAGATGTGTTCAATGGAGTATTGAACACAGAGACACAGAGGTGTCAGGACAGTGAGGTGTGGGAATAACTATAGTGGAGAGGTGCTGTTCCACGCTTCCACCACGTCCTCAATCCCCATGTCCAGCAGGCGGAGACGGCGGAAGAAGTCGGGCATGTCGTGTTGGAGGAACTCGCGCTTGCGGGCAGAGCGAATCTTGCGCCGTGCTCCCTTGCCCACAAAGATGCCGATGCCTCGGCGTTGATAAAGAATCTCATCGCGTTGCAGGATTTCCACAGCACGCATGGCGGTGTTGGGGTTCACTTCATACTCCGCTGCCAGTTCGCGCACACTGGGCACACGGCTGTCCTCGGCATAGCGTTCACTGAGGATGTCGTCGCAGAGGCGTTCCGCAATCTTCACATAGATGGCTTTTTCGTTCTGGTATATCATATTAAATGTGAATACATTTTTTACGCATTTCCTGACGGCAGAAACTCCTGTAGGCCAGTGCGTAGCATACGATGATGACGATGGCGAAGAACCAGAGCAGAGGTCCCCAATAGTTATGCACACCAGGGCCATGCAGGAGTCCGGCAAAGGCGACCTGTGTGAAGACGAAGGCGAGAATAAGCATGGTGGCAACGACGATGCCCCAGCGGTGGAAGAGCAGACTGCAGAGCGTGAAAAGGGAAAGCATGGGCAGAACCAGCAGGACGAAATAGAAAATCACCTTGAAGACCATCAGCGGCGGCACATCCCTCGATGCACGCGAGAGCAATGTCCAGTCGTCGAGCGAGAGGAAATGGTGCAGAATGGCGGGATTGTACGGATTGCCCGCCAGCCAGTCCATGCCGATGGCAAACCCTGCTGCAATGAGGCAGCCCAGCACCTCGGCCACGCTGAGTATCAGTATGGAGCAAAACGTGGCATAGAACACACGCGAGATGAATTTCTCCAGGTTGCTGGCTGGCAGCGTGAAGGCTACAATGGCCGTTTCCTTCTTTAAGTAATGCATGTTGAACATATTGCTGACGTAGCTGCAAACCAATATCCAGTAGAGTAGGCTTGTGGGGAGCATCGTCTTGTGACTCAATGCATTCATGATATGAATCGCCAAGTAGGTGGCCAGAGCAATGAGGAAGAACGTTCTTGTCACGTTCTTTTCGGTCCGCCAATAGTATCGCATCAGCAGACCTGTGCGTTTCAGTGAAAAAGATTTCATGGTGTGAGTGTGGTTTTGTAGTGGTGAACATTCAGTTTAACTTTCCCTGTACGGCTGCATTGAAGAGCGTTTCCAGCTCCACCGATGTTTCCGCATCGTCGGCCTGCCGCAGCCAGATGCCCACGTCGCCCTGCACGTTGCGCTCTGCATATACGATGTCCTCGTCGGCAAGGCCCATGGGCAGCAGACCGAAGCTGTACTTGTCTGACAGTTCCGCAACAGACCTGTTCAGCAGCAACCGACTGTCTTTCAGGATGAGCACGTGGTCCAGCAACTGCTCCACGTCGTGCAGCTGGTGGGTGGCAATGACGATGGTGCGCTCTTCGTTCATGTTCGAGGCTATCACCCTGCGGAACTGCCGCTTCGAGGGCAAATCCAGCCCGTTGGTAGGCTCGTCCATCAGCAGGTAGCGAGTGCCTGTTGCCAGCGCGAAACTCATCATCACCTTCTTCTTCTCGCCCATCGACAGCTCCTGGATGTTGCACGTCAGGGGCAGCTGAAATTCCTCCATGCACCACTCCAGCACCTCCATGCTGAAGCCGGGATAGAATGGTCGGTAGGTCTCCACATAGTCCATGAACCGCATCCGGGGCAGTTCAAACGTCTCCGGCACGATGTACATCTGCTGCAGCATTTCAGTCTTGCGCTTCCGGGTGTCCATCCCATCGACCAGGATGCAACCTTCCTCCGGGCGCAGCACCCCTGTCAGCAGGTAGAGCAACGTGGATTTCCCCATACCGTTCAGGCCCAGCAGACCATAGATGCAGTTTTGCTCCAGCTGTAGGCTAAAGCCGTCGAAAACTTTTGCCTTCTTTCGGTCGTAACCGAAACTAATGTTCTGAATGTCAATCATAATTGTCTTGTGTTTAGGTGTATTAAGTAACTAAGACACTGCAAAGGTATGCAATTCCATTTTCACTGCCAAATAAATTCCGCAGAAATTCATTTTTTTAACATATTGAAAGACTTTCCATTTCTCCTTCACAGACTTCCTGTCCCTTCCTTGTAGGTCTTTCGTTCTTCCCCTGCAACATTCCACCTCCCTCCGCACAGCCTTCCGTTTTCTCCCGCACACTGCACCCAACTTTCCCCCGTTTCGTTTCCTTCCCACTCAGATAGGCAATAAAACTAAGAATCATTGTTTGATTCTTGTAAATCATTGTTTGATTCTTAAGAATCATTGTGCGATTCTTAAGAATCAAACAATGATTTATAGAATATTTGCCTACGTGAACCAGAAGACACCGAAGTCCAACAAAAATCGTTCCTCATTGTTTGCCAGTTTGCACTGAATGTTGTATCTTTGCAGACAGAATTGAGAGAAAAGCCATGAACTACGAAGAAGTCATTGAAAATGAATCGGGACGTTCCGACATTTTGAGCGAACCAGCAACTTTGTCTAACTATTCGACTTCGGCAAGACAGAGCCAAAGCAAAGAGCAGTCCATGCCCTGTACCTATACGGACGAAGAATTTGAACTTGTACTTCAGGAAGCAGAGCAGGGCCCATACGTGCCAGACGAAGTTGTAAAAGGGATGTTTGCGGCATGGCTGTAAGAAAAGTGAAGTGGTCAACCAAGGCTATAGGCCAACGACAACTCATCACAGAGTGGTATGCTGAACATGTAGGCCGTCTTGCCGCTGTTCATTTCAATAGGGATGTGGAGTCTCTGGTAGCTATGCTATCAGCAATGCCTACGGCAGGACGTATTGCTCCTCGGTTTTCGTCCAACAAATACACTTATTATTCTTTTGTGTTGCACTCTAAATACCTTGTCATTTATCGGTTTACGAGTAAGGTTGTTTATATACAGGCTTTACGTTCTACTCAGATGCTGTAGTCATCCTTTTCCCAGCATACACAATAAAACGGCGATGGCTACGTTTTATAATAATGTATGCGCGTAACTGACATCAAAAACATACTGTATCTGCTGGGCGCGGCACTGACGGTGCTGGGCCTGGGCGCGTGTGCCAATGCGAACATTGCACACAAGAAGGGCGACAACGCACTGGCCATCGGAGAATACTACACGGCCTCGAAATTCTACAAACAGGCTTATTCGCGCACGCCGGCCAGGGACAAGGCGAAGCGGGCACACAGGGCATTCCTCATGGGGGAGTGCTTCCGTCACGTGGGCTATGCACAGAAGGCGGTAGCTGCCTATCAGAACGCCGTGCGCTACAACTATCCCGACTCGACGACACTGCTGCACTTGGGCCGTCAGCAACTGAAGTGCGGAATGTATAAGCAGGCTGCCGAGAACTTCAAGCAGTACCTGGCACTGGTGCCGGGCGATGAGCTGGCCGTGAACGGACTGCTTTCCTGCGAACTGGGACCGAAGTGGAAGGAGGCTCCCAACCAGTACAGCATCAAGAAGGAAGCCATCTTCAACAGCCGCCGCAGCGACTACAGCCCCATGCTGGTGGGCGACGACTCGGACATCCTTGTGCTTTCTTCTACCCGCAACGATGCCACGGGTGACGAGATTTCGGGCGTGACGGGCGTGAAGTTCAGCGACCTGTTTCAGTCAAGGAAGAACGAGGCGGGCAAGTGGCAACAGCCCGAACTGATAGAGGGCAGTGTGAACACGGAGTATGAGGAGGGTGCGTCGTGCCTCTCCCCTGACGGCAAGACGATGTACTTCACCCGCTGTAGCAGCGACCCCGACTATCCGCGCTATGCCGAAGTGTGGAAGTCGAGCCGCAGCGATGCTACGTGGGGTGCACCCTCGAAGTGCGAGATTTCAAAGGACACACTGTCGAGCTTTGCACATCCCGCCATTTCGCCCGACGGCAAGTGGCTCTACTTCGTGAGCGATGCACCGGGCGGCGAGGGCGGCCTGGACATCTGGCGCACCATGATTCTGTCGAATGGTTTTGGCGGTGCAGAGCCGCTGGGTCGGCCCATCAATACGCCGGGCGACGAAATGTTTCCCGCCTTCCGTCCCAATGGAGACCTCTATTTCTCCAGCGACGGTCATCCCGGCATGGGGGGCCTCGACATCTTCATTGCCCACCCTGTGTATGAGGAGAAGGAAGAACTGGAATATGGCGACACAACCCTTCTTACCGACAACATCCTGCACTGGGAGATTGAGAACCAGCAGTCGCCGCTCAACTCCGCTGGGGACGACTTCGGCATGACCTTCGAGGGCATCCACAACCGGGGCTACTACTGCACAAGTCGCGGTGACGGCAAGGGCTGGGAACACATCTATGCCTTCGAGTGCCCAGAGATTTTGCAGACCGTCACGGGTTGGGTCTATGAGAAGGACGGCTACGAACTGCCCGAAGCCTTGGTCTATATGGTGGGCAACGACGGTACTAACGAAAAGCTCTCGGTGAAGAGTGACGGCTCGTTCACACAGGTGCTGAAGCCCGGCGTGGATTATGTCTTTCTGGGCACGTGCAAGGGTTACTTGAACGTAAAGAACGAGCTGCGCATCGACGTGAGTGAAGAGAGTGTCGATACGGCTTTGCAGTTTGCCCTGCCGCCCATCAATATCCCTGTGCTGATAGACAACATCTTCTACGAGTTTGACAAGGCCGACCTCACGCCCGAAAGCACAGAGGCTCTGGACAAGCTGGTGGAGATGATGAACCTGAACCCAAACATCACCATCGAGCTGAGTGCTCACTGCGACTACCGAGGCAATGACCAGTACAACGAGCGACTGTCGCAACGGCGTGCAGAGTCGGTCGTGAACTACCTGATAGCCCACAACGTGGCTGCTGACCGACTGACCCCGAAGGGCTACGGCGAAAGTCTGCCGAAGGTGATAACGAAGAAGGTGGCTGAGAAGTATGACTTCCTGGCCGAGGGTGACACCCTTACCGAAGCCTTCATCTTGAAACACAAGGAGAAGGAGCAAGAAGAGATGAACGCCCTGAACCGCCGCACCGAGTTCAAGGTACTGCGCACCACCTACGGCTTGACCCTGAAGGAATACAATGCCGGTGCAGCTGTGAAGGAAGAGAAAGAAGAGTAGGGGAACGAGAAAAACGAATAAAGAGTGAAGAAGGAAGAATCGCTATTCAGCAGCAAATGGGCTGCCGACGGATTCTTCCTTCTTCACTCTTTATTCGCCACTTGTTTCTATTCCCCCAGGAACTTAAATGTGAAGTTGTTGCTCCTGACGCTGGGGTACTGGCTGCGTGGGTCGATTTCGGGACGGCTCTTCAGGTGGTCGATGATGCGCTCGTAGCAGTGCATGGCACTCTGAGCCTTGCAGCGGACGGAGAACTGGGTGTCAATGTACTTGCACTTGTTGGTCACTTTATCGACAGTGACGCGCTTGAAGGTAATGTTGCCTTCATACCAGCCTGAGTGACTCTCGTTGAGTGCCTCCATGATGCTGCGTTTCTTGTCGGCCAGCGATTGCCCCTTGCCTTCGGCCTTCTCTTCCTTGGCTTTCTGTTCCAAGATGTGGAACTCCTCCAGGGTTTCGGCCTCGGTCTTCAGAAACAGCACGTAGTTGCTGTAGCTGACTTTCAGGCGGAAGGGGAATGTGTTGTTGGAATACAGGAAATTGGAAATACGGCCTGGCACAGTGCCGTCCAACTTGATTTCGTTAATAGTGCCAAGAAATTCGATAGCCTCGTTGACGTTGTGAGCCAGCGTTTCGTGGCTAAAATACCTAATAAATAAATTCATTTGAAAAACTATTGCGTTTTTACATCTTTGCGTTTTCGGCTGCAAAGATAGTCATTTTTTTCTGATTCTCCATTCAGTAGGGTAGAGATTGTTTGCGCGGCTGCCGATATTTTTGCAAAATCCGAGCGGATGTTGCTGATAAGTGAGCAAGACGTACCCGCGTGGTGTCGTGTCGGGCAGGTGCAGTGCCTCGGTGCGCAGGTAGCTGAGTGCGTCGTCCAGCGACAGTTCCACGCTGGGCCACGGGCTGTGGTCGGTGGCAGTGGACATGGCTTGCGACTGGCTCGGCTCTGTGGTGCCCTTCTTGTCAACCGTGCGTCCCGGCTCGATGCCTTCGAGCAGAAAGTTGAGGTGCTTGTGCAGTTTTTTGCTGTCGAGCGGCTTGTGCTTTGCCTCGCCGTGCTTGCGCAGGATGGCTACGAAGAAGCCTTCACCCCGTGTGCGATGGGGGAAGAAGTGGCCATCCACAATGCCCCATTCGGCAGGAGCACAGAGCGGCAGGATGTCGGCTCCCAGTTCGCTGGCTATCCATGCCACGTTGTCTTCGTCTTCAAAGTGGTTGAAGGTGCAGGTGGAATAGATGAACAGTCCGCCCGGACGCAGTGTAGGCCAGATGTCACCGACGATTTGCCGCTGTCGCTGCCAACACAGCTCCACGTTGCGCAGGCTCCACTCCCGGATGGCTTCGGGGTCTTTGCGGAACATGCCTTCACCGGAGCAGGGTGCATCGCACAGGATGAGGTCGAACACACTGCCCAGCGGCTGGAAGTCTGCTGCAAAGTTGCTGGTGACAAGAGCGTTGGGGCTACCCCACTTGATGATGTTTTCGCGCAGGATGTGTGCACGCTGCCGCATGGGTTCGTTGGCAATGAGCGTGGCATTACTGGGCAGGTCGTTCAGCAGCAATGTGGATTTTCCGCCTGGCGCAGCACAGAGGTCGAGGCAGGTAGCCCCTTCGGAGGGCGAGTAGTGTTTCAGCAAATGGCTGATGAACATGGACGAAGCCTCCTGCACATAGTAGCAGCCGGCATGAAGCAACGGGTCGAGCGTGAACGGCGGACGCTCTGCCAAGTAACGCCCCTCGGCACACCACGCCACAGGCTCGGTGTCGGCAAACACCGCAGATGGCTTTCGGCTGTTGAGGCGAATGCTGGTGACGGGTTCTTGCTGGAGTGCCAGGGCCAGTGCTTCGTACTCCTCGTTGCCGATTTGTGTTTTCAGCAGGTGCTCAAAGTCGGGTGGTAGTTGCATGATTCTGTTTTCTGCACAAGTCAATGAAAGAGTAGGGGACGGCGTGCTTTTCGTCCACGCCGTGGTCTTCACGGAATGTCTCTTCCCATTCAGCCTCTGTGATTTCGGGGAAGAAGGTGTCTGCCTCGGCTGGCACATCGTGAATGCACGTGAGGCACAGGCGGTCGGCCAGCGGAAGCGCCTGTTGGTAGATGGAGGCACCGCCTATGATGAAGACTTCGGTGCTCTCCACATTATTATATATATAACCGCTCCGGGCTGCTGTCAGGGCTGCCTCCAACGACGGATAGCACTCGGCACCAGGGAAGGCTTCGGCCTGCGCCGTCCGCGAAACCACGATGTTGCGGCGGTTGGGCAGTGCCCCCTTGGGCAGACTCTCGAAGGTCTTGCGCCCCATGACGATGGTGTGGCCCGTGGTGAGTTGCCGGAAGCGTTTCAGGTCGTTGGGCAACCAGTAGATGAGTTTGTTTCTGAAGCCGATGGCACGGTTCTGCGCGATTGCTACGATAATGGAAATCATGGGTGTGACTCTATACGGAAACTTTGGCTTTGATGTGGTCGTAGGGGTTGTAGTCTGTCAGCGTGAAGTCCTCATACTGGAAGTCGAAGATGCTCTTCACGTTGGGATTGAGTTGCATCCGTGGCAAGGGGCGCGGCGTGCGTGTGAGTTGCAGCTTGGCCTGTTCTATGTGGTCGAGGTAGAGGTGCGTGTCGCCAGTGGTATAGACAAAATCGCCCGCCTTGAGTCCCGTCACCTGTGCCACCATCATGGTGAGCAGGGCGTAGCTGGCAATGTTGAACGGCACGCCCAGAAAGGTGTCGGCACTGCGCTGATACAGCTGGCAGCTCAACCGCCCATTTGCCACGTAGAACTGGAACAGGATGTGACAGGGGGGCAGGTTCATGTTGTCGATGTCGGCCACGTTCCATGCGCTCACGATGAGCCTTCTGGAGTTGGGGTTGTTCTTTATCTGCTCAATCACCTCACTGATTTGGTCGATGTGTCCGCCCCGATAGTCGGGCCAGCTGCGCCACTGGTAGCCATAGATGTGGCCCAGGTCTCCGTCCTCGTCGGCCCATTCGTTCCAGATGCGCACCCCGCGCTCCTGCAGCCAGTGTGCATTGGTGTTGCCCTGCAAGAACCAGAGCAGTTCGTAGATGATGCTCTTCAGGTGCAGCTTCTTGGTGGTCAACAACGGAAAACCTTCTTCCAGGTTGAACCGCATCTGATGTCCAAACACCGAGACAGTGCCCGTGCCCGTGCGGTCGCCCTTTTCCACGCCCTCTGTCAGAATGCGCTGGAGCAAGTCAAGATATTGTTTCATAAGTCTCTCTCTGCTTTTTGCTGCAAAGTTAAGCAATGTTTCCCTACTGCACAACCTTTCTCCCGCAGATTTTTACTTCTCCCCGCCGATTTTCCCCTTGTCACGCTCTAAATTCATGAATCATTCATGGCAAATTCATGAAAAAGAGCTAATCATTCATGAAAATTCTGTTCGTCCACTTAATTATCCATAATGATGCAATTATTCACATTATCTATATTTGTTTCTTCAAAACCTAAATTCCGCAGCACTTTAGTTTAATTTTCTTTATAATTTCCTGGGCAACAAAAAGTTGCCCAGGATTTTGCCATGTCAGATTTTTCACTTACCTTAGTGCTGCAAATCAAGAGAAGCAAAATCATCAATGGCATG
>JAFTEV010000036.1 GCA_017453465.1 Bacteroidaceae bacterium
CCCATGGTTACGTTTGATTTTGTTTGCCGACTGCAAAGGTAACCAAAAGGGCTGAAACCTAACAAATGTTTCAGCCCTAAATTTATGCTAATGAAAAAAGTTTAGCGGACAGTAATATTTTGTTTTCAACACGAATGACACGAAACTTCACGAAACATTCATATTACACGAACAGCACCTTGGGCGGTGCTACGAACCTTTAGCTCGACGAAGTCAATTTCACGAAGCCTGCCGGATGGTTTCGTGTGGTTCGTCACCGTCAAGGTGCTTCGTGAGATGAACATATGCCGCAACGCTTTCGTGAAGTTTCGTGTCATTCGTGTTGAAAAGAACATTGGTGGTATTTTTGCGGATAATCATTTATTTTTTTTCATTTCCCCACTTGGAAATGAAGAAGGAATTTCGTATCTTTGCGCGTGAAAAGACACAAGCTGCTTTTTATGGCGACAATATATATGATACTATGAAGCTTTTTAAACCAGTTGTCAAGTAAATATGAACCACTTAAATATAAATTTCATGAAAACATTTATCACCACAGGCATGATTTGCCTTTCAAGCGTATGTGCGACTGCGCAAGTAATCGTTAACAACAATGGTAATGTAACCTTGGGAACAACTACCACCACCAAAGTTTCTATTAATGAAACACTCAATAATCCAGGTCTGTTTATTCAGAGCAATGGGTCAGAGGGTACAGGTAGCGGTACAGTGTCTAAATCCAGCATCACGGTAAATCCAGACTTTTTCTCTGAGGTGTCCAGTCTGTGTGGCATCACGGCTTGGTCAAGCCCTTCCACCAATTATTGCTATGGTATCGGCGGTATCAGCTATAATCCGCTTTCACCCATACCGCAGAGCAGAGCTGGCGTGTATGGTTCCAGCAGTGTTGTAGAAGATATGGTTGCTGGTACATACGCTGGTTACTTCAATGGCGATGTGCGTGTGACGGGTAGCCTTTATGGTGTGTTGCTTACGCCCTCTGGAACTTCTTCGTCAGGTTCGAGTGCTTTACAGACAAGTGCGGTTCGCACATTTAACGCAAGCGGAACGAGCGAAGACGAGTGTGTGTCCGACAAGCTTCAACAAGTGCAGCTGCTTCAGCTCTACCGTTCACCCGAAGCCAATAGATTTACGGCTAAACAGATACAGGCACAGAAGGATTTTATTCGTGAAAGTATGATAGCACAAAAAGCCGTGCTGACAGATGCAGATACCACTATCGACACGAAAGATGTAGCTACTACAGGAAAAGCTGTAGTTAAAGCACTTGACATGAAAACAATCGAAATTCCCGAAGAAAAACCTCAGACCCAGCTTGCCACTGTTAAATATGGGCTGGCTGCAGACCAGCTGAAAGAAGTTTATCCCGAATTGGTCTATGAAGACGCGAGCGGTAATGTCAGCATTAACTATATTGAAATGATTCCACTGCTGGTGCAGGCTGTGAATGAGCTGAAAGCAGAACTGGCACAAGTGAAAGGTGGCAACGTCGCCATGGCCAAGACCCGAAATGATGCCACAGCCATCAATACCGTGGACGAGGCAGTGCTCTCCCTTGCACAAAACAACCCCAACCCATTCTCTGAATCCACTTCTATTGAAGTCTCTGTTCCCCAGTCTGTTCGTACAGCAATCCTTTTCATCTACGACATGAGCGGCAAACAGTTAAAGCGTATTGATGTTACAGAGCGTGGCACATTTCGTATTCCTGTCACTGCTGACGGCCTCACCGAAGGTATGTTCCTTTACAGCCTCGTTGCAGACGGCAAGATGGTAGGTACAAAAAAAATGATTCTGACAAAGTAAGTGAAAGGATGAATTATAGTGAAAGGATGAATTAAAATGAAATCGACTATAAATATATTAATAATGATGATGTTGTTCCCATTATGGGCAATGGGTCATCAAGACCACACACCGAATCGCAATGTGGAAATCACAGACGAAGGTGTGATTGTGACATACGAATTTCATGGTGGTATTCATCAGCAAGCCCCTCTTTATCCAAATGCAAAGTTCTGGAAAATACCTGGATTTAGATTGAACGATGTAGCTGGTGAGCCAAGTTATCCCATGAGGTGGGACACATTTACTATTCCAGATGGAGCCACTGTTTCCATCGAAATTTTAGATAGTGTTTTTTCTGACACAACATTTGTGCTATCTCCTGCTTATCCACCTCTTGAGGACTCTGATACTATAAGTTATACTACGAATGTGGTTTGCGCAATAAATGCTTATACAGGTTTTTTCCCAAGAAGCCTGACTGCATTAGGAGAATTTCAGGATTATCGAGGGCAGAAGTTGGTACATGTTGGTATTATGCCTGTGCACTATGATATGGTGAACCACAAAGTGCGTACTTATTCAAGAATACAATACAAGCTAAAATTTGTCCAGGCAAATGGAAGCAAAGCGCGGAAAGCTGTATCTTCCGTGGGGACAGGGGCTTCATTTATTGGTGCTTCGGATTGTTTCATCCAGAATGTCGCATTAAATTGTCCTGTTCAGTTGGAAACGAACCGAAGAAAAGCGGCTGCACAGACTGCTCTGACTTCACAAGAGGACAATCGTGCTTATTTAATTGTCACAACCAACAAGTTCTTGAATGCAGTCAACAAGTTTGCAAAATGGAAGCGGATAAAAGGTTTTCGTGTTTCCATAGAATCCAGAAATCAATGGAGTGATACCACGGCTGTAAAGAATGTTATTACACAACATTATTTGCAAGATTCCATACAATATTTGCTTATTGTTGGCGACATAGAATATGTCCCTTCATATATTCGTAACAATCGCCATGTTCATTGTACAGATTTATATTATGGTTGTATGGGAGGTGCGGATGACCATACTCCAGATATCTGCAGAGGACGAATTTCTGTCAAGACAAATGCTGAGGCAGAGATTGTCTTTAATAAAATCATCAAGTACGAAAAAAATCCCGTTACTGACAATGACTTTTATAATTGGGGGTTGCATTGTGCGTATTTCCAAGATGAAACAGTTGTCGCATTTGATACTTTAACTAATGAAATCATATATAAACAACGTAGTGATGGCTATGAAGACAGAAGATTTACACTGACATCCGAAGAAATTCGAAATTATATGACAGCAAAAAAACAAAAATATATAGAGCGTGTTTACGCTGCTACATATAATGTGCCTCCTCATTATTGGAACAATGGAGATTTTTCTTTTGGCGAGGAGATTCCTGCAGAACTACGTAGTAATGATTTCAATTGGCATGGAACAGCGAATGATATAAATGATTATATAAATAATAGGTCTTTTTACGTGTTATATAGAGGGCATGGGAGCGAAACATCATGGTCTTCTATTCCTTATTCAAATGGGAATATTTCTTTACTTTCTCATCAAGATTATTATCCAGTTGTTTTTAGTATTACTTGCAAAACAGGCAAATTCAATTATACCGGTGGAAATTGTTTTGCAGAAACGTTCTTGAAGAAAAGTGGTGGAGGATGTGTAGGTATTTTTGCCGCAACAGAAAGTAGTTTATCTGGGTATAATGACATATTAGTGGAAAGGATGTTTGATTCTGTTTGGCCTGATACAATTCTCAGAATTCAAATGAAGAATGATAGCGACACGATAAAATCGATAGCCATGCCGCAATATGAATTGGGGCGAATTTTGGATCAAGGAATGGAGTACATGGAGGAAATTGGCTTGGAAGGAATCTTTGGCGATGATAATGAGGCAAATTCTTTATACACCCGTGAACTTTTCCATTGTTTTGGAGACCCTTCTATGATGATGTATACAGAAACTCCCAGTCCGTTCTATTCACCTATTATAAATTATGTAAATGGAAATATTGTCGTACAGACTTATGGAACAAGAACAGACAATAGGATTACATTTTACACGCCATCAAATAGTAAAGTGGATTCGTATGTGGGGAATTATAAAGAATATTCAACAAATGCAGACAGTGTAATTATATGTGTTGATAGGCACAATTGTATTCCATATATATACACATTTTATAAGAATCTGTATGTTCAGAATGAAACGATTCAAGGCAAACACACCTATGTGGGCGAGACTATTCACGTAGGAACTAATGTAACATCGACAAAACCCACAGGCGATGTCATTATCCAGAACGCAAATGTGAAGTTTGAGGGTGGGACGGTGATATTACAGCCGAACACAACGATTAGTAATTCAAAAGTGGAAATCAATAGTCATTAATCATTTATTTTTATGTTATTTCAGAAGATGAAAACTTATATCTGTAAATACAAAAAGAACATTCTGTTTGTCATTGCTTTAATATGTGCCTTTACGGTAGAGGCTACACCTGTGAACAGCTTTGGCATTGACAGATTAGACAGCTGGTGTATTTATTGTCGCCAACAAAATGAAAAATTCAAATATTTGAATGTTGTAAATCTTTCGCAAAGTGTAGAACTGAATGGACGTGTTTATGCAAAGTTTGAAGCGTTTGGACTTGATACATATTTATATTTTCGACAAGATGGTGGGAAAATCTATTGCTATTTCCCAGAAAGCCAACAAGAGAAATTAGTGATAGATTTTGACTTGAATGTTGGGGATAAGTTCACCATGCAGGATGGTACTGAGATGCAAGTGGAAGAAGTGGGAGACACTTGTGTCTTTACTTATTTTGGGTCTGGTGGGAAGAAAAACAAAATGTTGAAATTTAGGAGTGTCAGCAATCCTACTCAGAAAGATGTATGGGTAGATGGTATCGGTTCTTTGCGCACAGGTTTTCTTGACCTTTCAGGCATAGATTCTATAGAAGAAAGTTTCGTATGCCACATGGTAGCCAACAATGATTTATATTACCTCCCTATTGTGGAAAAAGATTATTTGAAAACCACGTGGTTTGTGAGTGATGAGTCTCTTCCCTATGAACATAAAGATTCGCTTTCATACGAATTTGTCAATGACACCTTGCATGTCACAGGATGTCTTAATCTGTGGGGACATTATCACTATGTGTTTTGCAACATTTTAGAAGGCAATAGAATTCATGTGGTGTGTCATGATTTACCCGATATATTTGACACCTATCGATTGGAGCCAAACACCATAGATATTAAAGTGCCTGGTTTCAAGCCCGGCATCTATTCCATAGCAGGGACGGACATTCAGCTTGAATGTAAAAACGCTTCCTCCCTCTACGACCTTGACGGAGACGGGGTGCTGACGCTGAACGACATCACGGTGCTTATCAATATGTATCTGGAACGTGAGCCGTGAGGGAAAGAGAAAGGGTTGTTGCTGAAACTTAGCAACAACCCTTTCTCTTTCTTTCACGAAGTGAAGCCTACTTGTTGGTTTCGCGCTCCTTCATCTTGGCCAGCATGATGAACTGGTAGTAGGCTTCGAGGGTGGCTTTGATGAAACCGGGTGTGCCGTCGCGGAAGCCGCCCTTGAGGAGGTAGGCTTTGAGGAAGCGGTGGAGTGGTCGGTAGATGAGGGCAAGGGCGGGGTAGTGGTGGTGGGCTTTGCGCTGAAGTTCGTTGTCGGTGTAGAGGTCGGTCTTGATGAGTCGCTGGCTGATGGTGTCGTTGGCCAGATGTTGGAAGGCGAGGTCGAGCCGCGAGGAGGGGATGCGCTGGGTGCGGCCCTGGACGTGGGGCTGCTGGTGGATGATGGGTGGCCAGTGGGTGACTGCCCCCCGAAAGAAGCGCAGGATGTAGTCGGGGTAGTGGCAGTGCATGAAGCGGCCCATGAAGTAGTTTTTGCGGGGGATGTAGAGTCCGTCGGGGCAGTCGGGCTGACGGATGAGGTCGTAGAGGTAGTCGCGGAGCTGGGGGCTGACGAGTTCGTCGGCATCGACAACGAGTACCCAGGGGTGGGTGGCGTGGTCGATGGCAAACTGGCGGGCTGGTTCTACGATGTTATGGCCGGCTCGCGGGAAGGTGATGATGCGGCAGCCGTGCTGGTGGGCGATGGCGAGTGTGTCGTCGGTGGATTCCATGTCGCAGACGATGACTTCGTCGAAGTCTTTCACGCTCTGCAACACGGCGGGGAGGTGCCTGTCGGCGTTGTATGTGTTGATGATGACGGTAATCATGGAAGAATTTGACAATTTGACGATTTACAATTGGACAATTGATATGGGTAGTTAAGGAGATAAGTAGTTATCGCTTCGCTCGTCCTTCGGACAGGAGTTAAACCGTTACGGAGCTTATGTATTGGCTTAACTTCTTAACTCCTTTAACTCCTTTAACTCCTTAACTCCTTAGTTGCTGACATTCCGTATAGGCTTAACTCCTTAACTCCTCTAACTCCTTAACTCCTGTTCTACTACAACTTACTGAGGATTCGTTGGCGTTCTTGTTCGGAGAAGAGGGCGTCGAACTCTTGGCGGGTGCGTTTCCAGCGGTTGTGGGACCAGAGCCAGTAAGGTGGGTTGCGGCGGATGGAGGCTTCGAGCAGCTGGAAGTAGCGGGCTGTGACTTGGAACTTCTCCATGTCGGCGGTGTTGTCGGTTATCTTGACGAGTTTGCCTACGTAGTAGCCTCGGCGGGGGCGGCGGATGTCAAGGTAATAGACGGTGTAGTCGAGCACGCGGGAAATGCGCTCGCCGCCTGTGAAGACGGGGGTGAGCTGGTGGAGGAAGGTGGGCCAGTAGTGCATGTTGCTGTAGCCTGGCACTTGGTCGGCTATGAATCCGACGTAGCAGGTGTGGCCTTTTTTTTTCCATCCCCTGAGGGTCTGGAAGGTGTCGTCCTTGGCGATGGAGATGGCTCCGAAGCGTTGACGGATGTGGAGGAAAAGGTGGTCGAAGACGCGGTTTTCGAGTGGGTGGTAGATTTGTGCGCCGATGATGGGGGGCGGGGTGTGGGAGGGCAGTGTGCTGACCCACTCCCAGTTGCAGTAGTGTCCGAGCATGAGGGCTACGGAGTGGCCGGACTGGAGGGTCGCGGTGAAGTCGTCGATGCCCTGGAAGCTCATGCGGCGATGTATTTCGCGTTGGCTGATGGTGGCGAGCTTGATGGTCTCGAAGAAGTAGTCGCAGAACCAGTGATAGAAGCGGCGTTCTATCTGCTTCAGTTCTTGCTTGGACTTTTCGGGAAAGGAGTTTTTCAGGTTGCGCCAGACGATGCGCCTTCTGTATTTGGCCACGTGATAGACCCAGAGGTAGCAGAAGTCGGAAAGCAGGTAGAGCATCCGCAGCGGCAGCAGGGAAAAGGGGAGTATGGCCAGGTAGCAGAGGGCGCAGAGTATGTGTTCGAGGGGAGAGAGTGGGGTGTCTTTATCCATCGTGTGGGGGGGTTATTTCATAAATCGGTTGAGTTGTTGGGTTGCCTGATTGAACTCGGCCACGTTGATGTGGTAGTCGGTAACGCGGTTCATCTTGGCATCGTAGATTTGGAGTCCGCCTTCGGCACTTTTCTCCAGGATGGTGTCGCCGCCGATGATGAAGGCGTAGTTGAGTTCGGAGCCGACGACGTGCCACTGGCGGCTGGCGGTGTCGGTGAGCAGATGGCCCAGTGAGTAGTCGCTGGGCGGATTGGTTACGCCCATGGCTGTGTGCATGATGGTTGGCACTATGTCGTAGTGGGTGGTGCGGTGGCTGAACTGCAGAGGTGTGTTTGCTGGGGTGTGGACTATGAGGGGCACCATGATTTGGTGGCGTGAGAAGTTGCTGTTGTGCCCCCAGTAGTTCTTCTGGTTCTCGTTAAATTCTTGAGCGTGGTCGCCCGTGATGACGACCATGGTGTTCTGGTCAAGCCCGGTCTCGCGCAGGGCCGTGAAGATTTGGCCGATGAGTTCGTCGGCTTGGTAGCAGGTGTTGCGGTAGAGATTCCAGAAGGGGGTGGGGTCGAGCTGGTTGTTGAGTTTGCTGTAGTCGGCATACTGCCATGCGGGTTGGAAGGGCATGGCATGGTGGGGTGAAGGCTCGAAGCTGTGGGGCAGGTCGTAGAAGAGGAAGGAGAAGAAAGGCTCCCCTCGCCGTTGCTGTGAGCGGATGTCGGCGATGAAGTCCTTGGTTATCTGTTCGTCACGGTCATAGACGGTGTTGCCTGGTGTCTCGATGCGGACATCTTTCTCTTTGGCAAAAAGCACACGGCCAAAGGGTGGGTCGAGCTGGCTGGCACCAGGATAGTTGCGGAAGGTGTACCCCTCGCGGCGTGCCACATCGAAGATGACTGGCGTGATGTGGTTGCTCTCGGCAATGTTCCAGTAGTATGAACTGATGGCGAAGAAGAGGCTGAAGACTCCGCTGCGTGTGCCGTTGCTGCCGCTGAGGTGGTTGCGGTACCAGTGGTTTTGCTGTGCATAGCGATAGACGTTGGGCATACAGCTGGCAGTGAGTGCACGTGAGTTCCACGAATCGAGCAAGATGATGAGGACATTATACCGTGCCGTGTCGCCGTCGAGGGGGTGGAGCGGATAGACCATGTCGCCGCCGTTCAGACCGAAATCCACAGCCTCATGCCGAGGTGGTGTGAGGTGGAGCTGCTCGGTCAGCAGTCCGTAAGAAGTGGTGGGGAAGTAGTAGGGCAGCAGCCGTTCACTGACAATGACCGACTGCTTCTCGTAGAAGGAAGCAAAAATGTGGTAGATGTGGGCAAAGAGTGTGCTGCCGACAAGGATGCCGACCAGAGTGCCAATCCGTTTGCCCTTCAGCCTTTTTTGTTTCATTGCCTTGTCCACCAGCCACCAAGCCCCGATGCTCAGAGCGAGAGCCAGCAGGGTGTAGAGGCCGTAGGTGAGATAGAGCTTCCAGTCGAAGGTGAAAATCTGCCGCGCACTGGGTCCTGTCACCATGTTGAGCACAAAGCCGTTGATGTGGAATCGGTAGATTTGATACACCTGTTCGTTGATGTAGCCCACGATGAGCAGCACCGTGGCGAGGATGCTCATCAGCGTGCGGGCCAGCCGTGGCACTCCTATTATTATAAATAATGTATAGAGCAGGTAGGGGATGAGGGCAAAGCAAGCGGCATGAGAGATGCAGGAAGTGAGGTAGAACACCCAGCCCATGAAGTCCATGACCTCCAGCACCTGACTGCCCAGCAGATACCAGACGAAGAGCAGGGTGAGCATTGCGGTGAGCAACACAAAGTAGGCAAAGCCTGCCCTTAGGTTTCGGCCTACATAGCCGAAGTAGCGCCGGAAGTCGATGTGCATAATGTGTCGATGATTAGTTGGTTGCCGTTCATTCGTTCCATGTAACTCTGGATGATGGCCTTCAGTCGGCCCTCCAGTCGGTCTTGCACTCCCTGTGGAGCCTTTCCCTGCAGGTTGTGCTGCATCATCCAGTCGGTCTTGAAGTTGTAGAGAGCCTTGGTGTTGCTGCCGTCAAACTGCAATACATGGTCTCCCTCCACATACTGATAGATGCCGTTCTGGTAGTTCACAGCCCAAGTGAGCGAGTCGGGCGTGGTGAGCAAGTCGCAGCCAAAAGCCACGTAAGGCTGTCCGTAGCCCAGATAGCTCAACACCGTGGGCATGATGTCAATCTGCTGGGCAATGGCATGGCGGCGACCCGCTGGCAATGTGCCCGAAGGGTCGTAGAACAAGATGGGTGCACCAAACACGCCGAGGTCGGTCTGATACTCCGCATGGTCAGCCCAGTTGGTGTGGTCGCTGGTCAACACAAACAGCGTGTTCCTGAACCACGGCTGCCGTCGGGCCGTCTCGAAAAAACGTCGCAGAGCCATGTCGGTGTAGCGAATGCACTTGTGGATAGGATTGTTGCCCTCTTCGGGATATACGTCTTTGTATTTGTCGGGCACAGTGTAGGGGTGGTGGCTTGATGCAGTGAAAACCGCTGTGACGAAAGGCTCCTGCATCTCTGACATCTTCTGGGCATAGAATTGCAGGAAAGGCTCGTCCCAGATGGCCCATGTGCCGTCGAAGTCCGCCTTCCCGTCGAAACGTCCGTCTTCGTCGTACTCCGTGCGACCGAAGTAACGCTGAAAGCCAGTAGTTCGGGCAAAAGCCTGAAACCCCATCGACCCATTCTCCGCTCCGTGGAAGAAGGCCGACTGGTAGCCCACCTTCCCCAGTTCTCCAACCAGTCCGCTGACATCGTTGAGCGAAGCAGGAGTGAGGAAAAACGGCTCTACAAACATGGGGATGCTGCTCAAGATGGACGGCATACCGTCGATGCTCTTCCTGCCGTTGGCAAACGTGTAGTCAAACGACAGGCTGTGTTGCAACAGCGAATCCACAAAGGGTGTGTAACCCTTGTAGCTACCACCGTCCAGCCCCTCGTTGTATGCCCCGATGTATTCACGGCCAAAACTTTCCACGATGAGCACTACCACATTCTTCTGCTGCCCCGTCCTCTCTGCTGCCCCCCGATGGACAGGACTGTAGAGGTTGTCCAGTTCCGTTTTGCTGAAATAGGTCGGCGTTACGAATACCGTCTTGCCCACCGTGCGAATCAGCGAGAACGGCGTGTTCAGCACCACAGCCGCTTCCAGCGGACGATTCACATACTGGTTCGCATTGCTAATGGTAATGGGGCGAACCGCTGTTGTCGCGCCGCCCCGCATTCCGCACACCGTCAGCGGAATATAGAAAAGAAAACAGACGGTCGTGATGAGATAGTAAGCCACATATCGCCGCCATCCCCTCAGTACCGTCTTGCTGCAGGGGTGGGCATACAGCAGGTAGAGCATGGCCCACATTAGCAATGTAAACACAACCAGATACCAGTGGCGAGCCAACTCCGTGAGGAAGATGCTGCCCAGATTCCCCTCGGCGGCAAACTCCTGCACTACCGACATCGTGGTGCGCCGTCCCGTATATTGGAAATACACCGAGTCGGCCACATTGACCGCCACCGCCACCGCATTCACCACGACAAACATCCACTTGGCCACACACCGCCACCTCCTGTCCTCTGCCCACTGCATGGGGACGAGCATCAGCAGCGCATACAGCGCATTGGTGTAGAGAATGGCCGATGTGTCGAACATCCAGCACCCCGTAAGCAAGTCAGCCCAGGAGTTTTGCAGCAGCGTATGGCTGAAAGTCCGCCAGTTCTCCACCACAAACTCTATTCGGCACAGCGCATAGACCACATAAACAAATAAAAGATTGCATCCAAACGCTACGACATTAGAATATGCACCCTTTCGTATCTCTACCAGTCTTCTCATCTTTCAACTACCTTTCTATACACCTCGGCCAGTTTCCGTGCCGACTCTTCCCACGTATATCGTGTCAGCCGTTCACGCTGTCTCAGCAGCAGTGCCTCCCGCTCCGCTCCGTCGAGGTGGTACAGCGTTTCAAACTGCTCCTCGAAGTCCGACTTTTCCCCCTCCTTCATGCGGAAATACACCGCAGCATCTCCCGCAATCTCAGGGAAACAGCTCGCATGGTTCAGCATCACAGGGCAGTCGGCCTTGTAAGCCTCCAGAATAGGAATGCCGAAACCCTCATACTCCGACGGATATACAAAGCAGACAGCATGATGGTAGAGGTCCAGCAGCTCCTGGTCTGTCTTCACATAGATTTGCACAAAGCGGTCGGTTAAACCCAAGAAGTCCAGCAGCACCTGCTCTTCAGGGGAAAACGGCTTACCTGTGCACACCACTCTCAACTCCCCATGCCGCTTCAGCACAGGAACCAGCTCACGCAGCAACAGCCTGAAGTTCTTGTACCAATGCCGCTCACCCACATATAGGATGTACTCACCATACCGGTTGCTGCCAAGATTCGGCTTGTAGGGCGTGCTGTCAGCCCCATGGTACACCACCGTGATTTTCCGCTCTGGCACATCAAACAGCCGCATGATGTCCCGCTTCGTGTTCTCGCTTACCGCCACAATGTGGTCGGCACGCGGAATCAGCACCCGCTTGTTGTTCAGCTGAGGCTCATCGGCAGGATAATACTGTGGATACAACTCCGTAATCATGTCGTGCACGGTCAACACAAACGGAATCCCTTGCAGGTAAGGCAAGAAGTAGGGCGAAAAAAACGTAGGGTGCAGCACATCGCATTCGCCCCGCTGCAACACCCTGATACCTTCATGCAGATTCAGCTTGGGACTCCTGTCCCATTGTCCCCACTGTCCATACCCCAAGTTATATTTCAGCTTGTAGAAAAACCTCTTCACTCCGTTAGGTCCCCACATCTTGAAGTCCTCGTAAGTTTTCCCTACGGCAGGGAACCCCATGTTGTTCAAATACGTATTGTCCGTTTCCACCACCCCGATTCGTCCCTTCACGTCCTGAGGCAGATGAGCCGCCAGCTCTGCAAAGCAACGCGATACACCCCCGTGCGTCTGCATATCGAAAGCCTGACTATCATACAGCACCCGAATATCCTCTCCCCTCCTCTGTGTCCTCTGTCTTCTCCGTGTGCTCTGTGTTTCCTGCAAGGAAAGCAAGTCCTTTACCAGAAACTTCCCGCCATATCTTATTAACGACAAATCGCGAGCCACAGGTTCCCGCTCCATCGACTCCCTCACCTTGCGCTCTATCCTGCTCTCATTCTCCCCCCTCTGTGTCCTCTGTCCTCTCTGTGCCCTCAGTGCTTCCCGCAGACGCAGCGGCAACAGCCTGTCGATGACCATCCGCCGCTCCCGCTCAATCTCATCCACATGCTGCCCGCTGTAGCCACCCAGATAGTAGAACGATACAAAAAAATCCAGTGGCCTGTACTCCGCGCCGCGCAACCACCGCTCAAAGAAGAAAGCCCAGTCAGCCACGATGTGAAGCCCCTCCTCGTAGGGATGTTCCTTCAGCAGACTGCGACGGATGAACGTCGATTGGTGATAGATGGAAGTCTTCAGCAGATGCTCCAGCGTCATGCAACTTGGAGCCGCAAAACACTGCGCACCCCCGCTGCCCACTTCCACCGTGCTGCCCACATACAGGTCTGCCTCGCCCAGTGCGGCGTTAGCCTTGCTGATGACCTCAGCATCGTGAAACTTGTCACCAGCATTCATGAAAATGCAAAACTCCCCCGTTGCCAAATCCACCCCCTTGTTCATGGCATGATAGATGCCTCTGTCCCGCTCGCTTATCCACTTGTCTGCCACGCCCCCCTCTGCAAGGAACGCTGCCGCCCCATCCGTCGAGCCTCCGTCTATGACAACATATTCAAAATGCCTGTCCGTCTGTGCCGCCACAGACGCGGTCGTTTTCTTTAGCCCTTCCAGGTCGTTATACACGACCGTAATAACTGAAATCTTCATAGGTATAGGGTTTTTATTGGAATGATGATAGATTATTTGATAAAAAGCGGACGGAATCCTTTCGCAGCGCATGGAGTTTCCTATCTACAGCCCACCAGTTGATTCTTCGCTGCAATAGCTGCTTAACGTCCGTCTCCGCAGTCACGACCCTGTCCTCCAGTCCCAGCTGTGAGAGCAGCGTCAAGATTCTGCTGTTTCCAGCAAACTGGCTTTCTGGCCTAAGGCAGACAAAGAAGGGGCGGTGCAACAAGATTGAAAAAATCATGCCATGAAACGAAGATGTAAGCACATAGCGGCTTTTCGCTATCAGCCTAATCCAGTCTTGAATGTTGGGGTATAGGTATTCCGCATCCTCCAGAAACTCAATGTTCTTTTCGTTTTCTCCGTTGGCGTGTACCGCTATGGGCAAAAGCCCCCTTTGTTTATTGTATGCCTGAAACTTCGGCCAATGCAATACGCTTGCCTCTGTTACGTTTACGTGGTAAACAAGCATGAAACGTTTGGGTAGCTCTGCCTTGGATTCCCGCGAAAGCCATTTGTAGTGCCAGCCTGTCAGCAGCAAAGTCGGGTCAAGCACCAGCTGGGCGTGACAGCCCACTCGTCTACAGATGTCAACCCCCGTCTGTTCCCTCACACTGATGGCATCAAAGCGTTTCAGCTGCCGAGCCAACTCATCGTTCAGCTCCTCTGGATACTGCTCGACGGCAAAGCTCGGAGCGTATGCAATCCTGCGTGTTTCAGGAAAACCAAAGTCAAGGAAAAACGTTTTGTTGTTGGGGCTGGACAGCAACTGGGCCCACACCTGGTCGCTACCTGTCAGGTAGCAATCGGCCAGCGGCGGATACCGCTGCAAATCCTCCAAACAATTATACACATACTGCGAAAGATGGATGTGCATCGAGCGGAAATCATCGAAACGCCGATTCTCTTTGTTTCCTGCCACAACAGGAAATGTTGTTTCAGGTCTGCCAAAGCGTTCCTTCAGGATTTTCTTCAGCCTTTCGCGCAGAGTTCGTGGAGGCAGAGGCACCGACGAGGGAATTTCCCTCATCTCCCCATGTACGGGTTGCAGATATTCATGGAATCCATACCGTATGATGTAAGGGTAATGCCCCAATTGCATCAGCACCTGCTGCAAGGCATATGCCTGCAACAACTGACCGTAATTCGTCTGCGACTGAAAAAAAGTAATGACAGCAACCCTCATCAGCAACCCTCCCCTTCGTTAACCTCTGCCAACAGGTGAAAATCGGCAGGGCGATTCTTGTATTCCTGGAAAAATGCCGCTCGGTGGGGATTCTCTGGGTAAGGCTTACGCCACGCTTTGTTGTACTGTATGGCATCCTCAAAACACACGTGCTCCCTCCTACAGTCAAGTTCACCAAACACATGGGCACCTCTTTGTGTGTTGATGATGACAAGGCTCGTCCCCTTGTCATCATCAAAGCCGTCCACCACCTTGTGCACATTCCAAAAGTCAGCCAGCGTGATGTCGCTGTAGCTTCGTCCGCATTTGCTGGGGCAATGGTAGCACGAGGGGCGCAAAGAGGCATCCAGGAGGAAACACCTCATGTAAGGATTATCATAATGCACATTGGCAAGGCTCTCCCCCCGCCGTCCACCCATCTTCATGACGAACTGAAAGTGTTTCCATCCCCTATCCTTGTTTCTGAATTCCACACTTTGGATGGACGAAACAGGGTTCAACCCATAGCGCATCCGTGAAAGCCAATGCTTCTTGGAGAATGATGTAGCTCGATTCTTGATATACCATTGCCATACAGCAGGGCTTGGCACTCCGTGGCAGATGAAATCCACTGTCAGCAACAGCGGGTTGGGCTTCCCCAGATAGTGCTGAAGCCCTGCAATCTGACAGGGCGTGCCTACAAACATGACCATCCTTCCCTTCTTCAAGCATGTTTTTGCTTCATTGTAGCAACGCCCCATGCGACTTTGCACATACTTGCTGCCTTGCAGGTCTTTGAGTTCGGCCTTTGTCGCTGCCTTTCTGTGTACTACATTCCACTTTTTGTCAAATGCTGCGCCGAACACAACGCCGTCTCGGTCTATTATCCACTCGGCCAACAGCGGGAACACGCCGCCCGAACTGCTCCGGAGCCTGACATCCTCCCTCCTGTTGATGGCAGCAAAGGTCTCCAGAGGCGTTCTCTCCTCGTATGGTGATAACGCAGGACATACCTTCGTGCATCGTCCACATTCTGTGCATTTCTCTATATCTACATGGGGATATAAGAACCCTTCCTCATCACTTTGCATGGTGATGCATCCCTGTGTGCAGGTCTGCTCACAAGCAGAACATCCACAGCAATTCTTTGCGACAAGTGAAATGGGGTGTGCCATCGTTGTGGTCATAATATCTTCAGGGCATCCGTTTATTTTCTTGCAAAATAAGTAAAAAAAAAGCTTTCGAGCAAACTTTTCGCGCTTTTTCTTGATATATCCTGCTTGCCGTTTCGTCTAAAAGCTGTATTTTTGCAAAAAAAAGCAAAATGGACGTTGTGGACAATACAAATTTAGTGAACGAAAGTAAAGAGGAGCTGATGCTTCTGCGCATCACTGGTGAAGACAGGCCGGGGCTTACGGCTGGCATCATGGAAATTCTGGCACGCTATGGGGTGCATATTCAGGACATAGGTCAGGCGGACATCCATTCTACGTTGTCGCTGGGTATCTTGATACGTGTGGCAGAAGAGAGTTCGGGCAGAGTGATGCGCGAACTGCTGTTCAAGGCTTCGGAACTGAATGTGAACATCAAGTTCTATCCGGTCACGCTGGAGGAGTATGAGGCGTGGGTGGGTCGCCAAGGCAAGAACCGCTACATGCTGACGGTGCTGGGACGCAAGCTGGAGGCTCGGCAGATAGGTGCTGTGACTCGACTAATTGCGGAGCAAGGGCTGAACATCGACGGCATCAAGCGGCTGACGGGGCGTGCCAGTCTGTTGCATCCGTTGGAGAAGACAAGAGCCTGCATCCAGTTCTCGGTGCGTGGCACTCCGAAGGACAAAGAGCAGCTGCATGGCGAATTGCTGCGGATGTCGAAGGAGCTGGAGATTGACTGCTCGTTCCAGACGGACAACATGTACCGACGGATGCGCCGTCTGATTTGTTTTGACATGGATTCGACGTTGATTCAGGCAGAGGTGATTGACGAGCTGGCTCGCAAGCATGGCGTATATGACCAAGTAGCAGCCATCACCGCCAGCGCGATGCGCGGTGAGATTGATTTCAAGGAGTCGTTCACGCGACGTTGCCAACTGCTGAAGGGGCTGGACGTGAGCGTGATGCGCGAGATTGCAGAGAACCTGCCGTTTACGGAGGGAGTAGATAGACTGATGTATGTGCTGAAGCGTTATGGTTACAAGATTGCCATCCTGTCGGGCGGCTTCACGTTCTTCGGCGAATATATACAGAAGAAATATGGTATAGACTATGTGTATGCCAACGAGTTGGAAATAGACGAGACGGGACACCTGACGGGCAACTACGTGGGCGAGATTGTGGACGGACGGCGCAAGGCCGAGCTGTTGAGGCTGATAGCCCAAGTAGAGAAGGTGGATTTGCAGCAGACCATTGCCGTGGGCGATGGGGCGAATGACCTGCCGATGTTGAGCGAGGCGGGTCTGGGCATTGCCTTCCATGCCAAGCCGCGTGTGGTGGCCAATGCGCAGCAGAGCATCAACACGATTGGGCTGGACGGTGTGCTCTATTTCCTGGGTTTCAAAGATTCTTATTTGGATGAGCGTGCGCAGTGAGGGTGTGGAAGATTGAAGACTGAAGATTGAAAATTGGGAATGTTTGCGAGTAGCAGAGTTTCGGCCATCTATCGGCTGGCCTGTCCCATTGTCATTGCGCAGTTGGGCAGCATTTTGCAGGGCTGGGCTGACACCATCATGGTGGGGCAGTACGGCACGCCAGAGTTGTCGGCAGCGGGTTTTGTAAATAATGTGTATAATTTCATCATTTATTTTTTGCTGGGTATGTCGTATGCCACAACGCCTGTGGTGGGTGCGCATTTCAGCAGGGGAAGTTATGGCAAGGTGTTGCAGACGCTGAGGGACAGCAATGTGGTGAACGTGCTGACGAGCCTTGGGGTGGTGGCCTTGCTGCTGCTCATGTATGTGAACATGGATTCGCTGGGGCAGCCTGTGGAGCTGATGCCGCTGATTCGTCCTTACTTTCTGGTGCTGATGGTGTCGATGCCGTTCCTGGCTTTGTTCAATTCTATGAAGCAGTTTTCGGATGCGGTGGGCGACACGAAGACACCGATGTGGGTGATGATTGGCAGCAATGTGCTGAACTTGGTGTTGAATTATCTGTTTATTTTTGTGCTGGATGGTGGACTTCTGGGGGCAGGCTTGGCTACCATGGTGGCGCGGATGGCAATGGCTTTGTCCATGTATGTTGCTTTGCGGCGTGGTTCATTGTTAAGGTCTATGCGGGTGAAGGCGGAGGGTGGCCCCCTCTTAACCTCCCCCCTTAGGGGAGGGACTCCATCTGGTGGGCAGAGAGGGGGGCTGTTGTTGCTGCGCTTGGGTATGCCGATTTCTATACAGATGTGTCTGGAGGCTGGCTCGTTCAATGTGTGTGCCATCTTCATGGGGTGGATTGGAGCCACGGCGTTGGCGGCTCATCAGGTAATGGGCACTGTCAGTACGCTGTGTTTCATGGTATATTATGGCATTGGGGCTGCTGCTGCCATTCGCATTGCCTATTTCCGTGGGCAGGAGGAGTGGGACGAAGTGGTGAAGACGGCGCGGACAGCACTGTGGATGTCGTTGGCTTCGGGCGTGGTCATTACGACGTTGATTGTGGTGGCTGGAGGGCCAATTGCCGGGCTGTTTACCACCAGTCGCGAGGTGGCGTTGCTTTTCTTGGCGATGCTACCTCCATTTGTGTGCTACCAGCTGGGCGACTGCCTCCAGATTACCTACGCTAATGCACTGCGTGCCATTCAGGACGTGAAGGCCATGATGCTTTTTGCGTTTGTGGCTTATTGTCTGATAAGTATTCCGCTGGGCTATGTGCTTGCTTTTCCGTGTGGCATGGGTGCAGTGGGCATCTGGTGGAGTTTCCCCTTCGGGCTGACCACGGCGGGGCTACTCTATCGGTGGCGGTTTTTACGAATTACGAAATCCGAAAGGTTTAAATCCGAATTACGAAATCCGAAATCCGAATTACGAAACCATCCGGATGGCCTTTCGGATTTCGGATTTCGTAATTCGGAATTTTTAAATTCGTAATTCATAAATTGAAGATTATGACTTTACCTAATGATGTAATGATGTTGCTCAGCACGGTGAATATGCTGCTGCGCGATGAATACAGTTCGCTGGACGAACTGTGTCAGGCAGAGGGCATTGAACGGGCAGAACTTTGTCGGCGATTGGCCGAGGCAGGCTTTGAGTATAGCGAGGTGCATAATAAGTTTTGGTAGTGGGCGGTTTTTTGTACGGTTATACGGTTGTGCGGTTATACGGTTTTACGGTAGTGTCACCGCAAGACCGCACAACCGTAAAACCGCACAACCGCATAACCGTATAACCGCATAACCGCAAAACCGTAAAACCGCATAACCGCAAAACCAAAAAGAAACATGCAATTACAAACGACGATTGATATTCCTAAACCAGCTTTCCAGATTTCGCAGGAAGACAAGTTGATGCTCATGGGCTCTTGCTTCGCTGACGAGATTGGCGGGAAGCTGACGACAAGTGGGTTCCAGACGATGGTGAACCCCTTTGGTACGCTCTACAATCCAGCCAGCATCGCTGTACTGCTGTTGCGCTGCATCAGCGGGAAGGCATCGGCGGAGGTTTTTCAGGATGCTGACACGTGGCATTCCTGGTTGCACCACACTCGGTTTTCTGCCCCGACCAAGGCGGAGTTGCTGGGGCGCATCGAGGAGGCAACGGCGGCTGCGGCTGCCTTCTTGCAGTCTGCCGATGTGCTGTTGCTCACTTTCGGCACGGCCATTGTCTATCGCCTAAAGGAGAGCGGTATGCTGGTGGCAAACTGCCACAAGCAGCCCGACCGCCTCTTCCTGAGGGAACGCCTTTCGGCTTACGACATTGTGGACCAGTGGCAGATGCTGCTCTCCCTGCTTCGGTCGGTGAATCCGAATCTGAAAGTAATCTTCACGGTAAGCCCCATCCGCCACAAGCGAGACGGTATGCACGTAAACCAGATTAGCAAGGGCATCCTGCTGCAAGCGGTGGACGAACTGGTGGGCTGCGTGTCGGCTGGTGACTATTTCCCTTCCTACGAAATCATGCTCGACGAACTGCGCGACTACCGTTTCTATGCTGATGACATGGTGCATCCGTCGCCGCTGGCCGTGGAGTACATTTGGCAACGTTTCCAGCAGACTTATATGTCGCCACAGACGGTGGAGCAATGCCACGTGAAGCTGAAGGAGTGGAAACGGGGGCAACATAGACAGATTTTACAATGTACAATGAACGATGGAATGGAAGTGAAAAGTGAATAGTGAAAAGTGAAAAATCTGAATTTCAGTTTAGCCACTATTAGGCTGCGTTTAGCCTCTGTAACTTAGATTTTTCACTATTCACTATTCATTTTTCACTTCCATTCCTCATTCCTAATTCTAATCATATTATGTACACAATAGAAACCATAGCTCAAGTAATAGGAGCAAAACGCATTGGCACGGCCAATGCCACCGTGAACTGGCTGCTGATAGACAGCCGCTCGCTTTGTTTTCCCGACGAGACACTTTTCTTTGCCCTGAAGACTCAGAAGAACGACGGACACAAGTACATCGAAGAGCTGATTCGCCGGGGTGTGAAGAACTTTGTAGTGGAAGAGGGGTTTAGTGCACAATTCACAATTGACAATGCACAATTGACAATTAACAATGCACAATTTGAGTATCAACTTCTCACTCCTAATTCCTCATTCCTAAATCCCCTCAACTTCCTCGTTGTCCCCTCCACGCTGGAGGCTTTGCAGCAGCTGGCGGCCTATCACCGTGCTCAGTTCCATATCCCCGTGGTGGGCATTACGGGCAGCAACGGAAAGACGACGGTGAAGGAGTGGCTCTACCAGCTGCTTTCGCCCGACTACAACGTGTGCCGCTCGCCGCGCAGTTACAACTCGCAGGTGGGCGTGCCGCTGAGTGTGTGGCTCTTGACGGAGCATCACGACATCGCCATTTTTGAGACGGGCATCAGTCAGCCTGGCGAAATGGAACACCTGGCCCGCATCATCCAGCCCACCGTGGGCGTGATGACCAATCTGGGCAGTGCACATCAGGAGAATTTCCTTTCCTACGACATCAAGTGTTCCGAGAAGATGCAGCTCTTTGCCCACTGCCAGAAGGTGGTGGTGAGCACACAGGACGACACGACCATCCATCGCTGTGCTTCACTCTTGCCCAAGGAAATAGAACGGCTCTGGCCGACGGCTGTCAGGATTGAGAAGTCCGAACAGCAAGCCACCGTGCATTTCCGCTGGAATGACCAGGACTATAGCTACACCATCCGTTTCATCGACGATGCTGCCATCCAGAACAGCCTCACCTGTTTCTTGACGGCGTTGGCCCTGGGGGTCAACATCCCTGCCGAGGAACTGGCCCGGCGCATGGAGCGGCTGGAACCAGTGGCCATGCGACTGGAGGTGAAGGAAGGTGTGCGTGGCTGCACGCTCATCAACGACAGCTACAATTCCGATGTGCATTCGCTCGACATTGCGCTCGACTTCATGCGCCGCCGTCCCGACACCCACACCCAGCATCGCACACTGATTCTCTCCGACATCTTGCAGTCGGGACAGCCGCCCCGCACACTTTATAGCCATGTGGCTCAGATGGCTGCCACGAGGGGCATAGAGAAGGCCATCTTGGTGGGCGAGGAAATCAGCCAGTGTGCGGCGTTCTTCCCGATGGAGCACGAAGCGTTCCGCACGACGGAGGACTTCCTGACGAGCGACACCTTCCAGTCGCTGCATGATGAGTTTGTGCTCATCAAGGGAGCACGGAAGTTTGGTTTCGACAGGATTTCCGACTTGCTTGCGCTGAAGGTGCACCAGACCATTCTGGAGGTGAACCTCAGCGCGTTGCGTGCCAACGTAAACTACTATCGCCAGTTCATGCAGCCGCAGACCAAGATGGTGTGCATGGTGAAGGCTTCGGCCTACGGCGTGGGTTCGCTGGAGACCAGCAAAACGCTGCAAGACGCTGGTGTCGATTACCTGGCTGTGGCCGTGGCCGACGAGGGGGCCGACCTGCGCCGTGCGGGTATCACGGCCAACATCATGGTGATGAACCCAGAGACAACCTCCTTCAAGATGCTTTTCGACTATCGGCTCGAACCCGAAGTCTTCTCCTTCCAGATACTTGAAGACCTCATTCGGGCAGCAGAGAAGTACGGCATCACCAACTTCCCCATCCACATCAAGCTCGACACGGGAATGCACCGCCTGGGCTTCAACCCCACCGAGGATATGCCCAGGCTCACCCAGCGGCTCCGTCGGCAGACGGCACTTGTGCCTTGCTCCGTGTTTAGCCACTTTGTGGGCAGCGATAGCAACGAGTTCGACGAGTTTTCGCACCGTCAGTTTGCCCTCTTCGACAGTGCCAGCCGCCAGTTGCAGGCCGTCTATAGCCACAAGATACTGCGCCACATCTGCAATTCGGCAGGCATTGAGCACTTCCCTCAGTACCACCTCGACATGGTGCGCCTGGGGCTTGGGCTTTACGGCATCAACCCGATGGACAACGGCATATTAAATAATGTGGCGACACTGAAGACCACCATCCTTCAGATTCGCCATGTGCCAGCCGGCGACTCCATCGGCTACAGCCGCCGCACCGTCTTGCAGCGCGACTCGCGCATTGCCGCCATCCCCATTGGCTATGCCGACGGACTGAGCCGCAGCCTGGGCAACCGCCGTTGCTACTGCCTGGTGAACGGGCAGCGGGCCGACTACGTGGGCAACATCTGCATGGATGTCTGCATGATTGACGTGACCGACATTGATGCGAAGGAGGGCGACAGCGTCATCATTTTTGGCGACGACCTGCCCGTCACGGTGCTGAGCGACGCCATGGGCACCATCCCCTACGAGGTGCTCACGGGCGTATCTACCCGTGTGCAGCACGTCTATGTGCAATCCACATAGGTGCAAGAAAATCCCTGTGCCTCCAACTTGGGCATCGACTACGGAATCGACCTGCAATGCGCTTGGGGAGGACAGGGAAAATATGTGGCTTATAGCTTGTTAGCTATGATTGCGCGGCAAAGGTACAAACTTTGTTTTAATCGTGCAAATAAAAATGCACTTTTTTATTTGGCTGTTGACTGAAGCCCTTTGGGGCAGATAGTTGTGCATTGTTTTCTGTCAGCATTTCCCGACAATCCTGAGCCGCCGTCCTACCGCCTCTGCATGGGCTTTTCCGCAAAATCGGAAAAGATTGGCAGGGGCATTTTTGTGTCCCCTTTTGCGGGGTGTGCAGTTTGTTAAATAAAGTTTATGGCGGCGGAGAACCATGATTTACCCAATAAGAAAACGAACCGAACAGCCTCGTAATGAGTAGCGAAAACATACTGAGGGAATTACGTTCTGAATGCTTCTCGCTCACGTAGGCAATGCGTCGCTCCCGCGTAGGCAATTGTTGACCCTTGATTGCCTACGCGAGCGCGACCCATTGCTGACATTTCTTAAGAGGTTTCGGTGTGGGGCGTATTTTCCTTTTGTGAAATGCCTGTTTGCTTGTTCTCTTTGTGTGGCGGCAGGTCGCGATTTTTTCATACGCGCTGCCCTTTCAGCAGTGGGCTTGGCTGTAAAGTTAATATAAATAGGTGTAAAAAGTCTGAAATTAAATCATATAAAATGTAAAATGTGCTTTTGAGAATGATTTTCTTCGTAATTTTGCACCTGTTTTGTACGGTTTTGCGGTTATACGGTTGTACGGTTATACGGTTGTACCACCGTAATACCGCCGAAGCGACCGCCCAACCGTAAAACCGTATAACCGCCCAACCGTTAAGCGAAGCGACCGTAAAACCGCCCAACCGTAAAACCGCAAAAACAATGACAAAGAGCCGTTTTTATATATGCCTCCTGTTGCTTGTCTTGTGCTGTGTGTCGATGCAGGGACAAGTGGTGGCCGACGAGCAGACGAACCAAGACATGACGGGTGCGCCTATCTTCTCTCATGCCATGTACTATACGGGCATGGTGGAGGACGGGGGCGAAACGATTCCCAGTTTCATGTTCTCGGATGTCTATGTCTTCCAGAAACTTGTGTTCAAGAATCCGCGTCAGGCCAAGAAGTATTACAAGATTGCCAATAATATAAAGAAGGTGTATCCCATCGCTGTGGAGATTCAGGGCGTGGTAAGCAAGACCATTGCCCATCTGGATTCGCTGCCGACGAAGGCGGAGAAGGATGCTTACCTGAAGAAGGCGGAGAAGGAACTGAAGGCTGAGTATTATCCGAAGCTGAAGAAGCTGACTTTTTCGCAGGGCAAGTTGCTGATTAAGTTGGTTGACCGCCAGTGCGATATGACCAGCTATCAGCTCATCAAGACCTATATGGGTGGCTTCAAGGCTGGTTTCTACAATGCTTTTGCCAGCCTGTTTGGTGCCAGCCTGAAGAAGCGGTATGACCCAGAGTGTGATGACCGCCTGACGGAACGTGCCATTCTGCTGATTGAGAGTGGGCAGATGTAGGAGGAATAAGGAATTAGGAATGAGGAATTAGGAATGGTGGGGGAACCTTTTGCTCGGCGAAGCCAATTGTCAAATTGTAAATTGTCAAATTGTCCAATTCAGAATGCGTAAACTGAAGATAACGGAGATGGGGCGGATGAACGCAGGTGAGTTCAGAGCCTCGGAGAAGATGCCGCTGGTTGTGGTGCTCGACGATGTGCGCTCCATGTACAACGTGGGCAGCGTGTTTCGCACAGCCGATGCCTTCCGGGTGGAGGCCATCTATCTGTGTGGCATTACCGCCCAGCCCCCTCATGCCGAGATTCACAAGACGGCACTGGGCGCAGAAGAAACGGTGGCTTGGCGATATTTCAAGGAGACGACCGATGCCGTGGCGGAACTGAAGGCGCGGGGCTATCGGGTGTGTGCCATTGAGCAGTGTGAGGGTTCCACAGCGTTGCAGGACTTGCAACTGGAAGTCTCGGCTCGCTATGCCATCGTCTTGGGCAACGAGGTGAAGGGCGTGAAGCAGGAGGTGGTTGACCAATGTGCAGCTTGTCTTGAAATTCCCCAGTTCGGCACAAAACATTCGCTGAATGTCAGCACAGCGGCAGGGATGGTGATTTGGGAATTTGCTAAACAAATGCTCATTCAATAGTGGTAAAACGGCGCAAAATGTTGCCGTTTTTTGTTTGTTTTAATGCATAAAGCCAAATAGTGCGGCTTTTATTTTGTCTTTTTGTAAAGTTTTCGGAACTTTGCGCCGTGAAAGCGTAAGATGGAATGGAAGTTAAAGGGAGATAAAAGGAGATAGAAGACGATACTAAACTTCCGTAATGTCCTTTATCTCCGTCGCTGGAAGCGACATATCTCCCTTTATCTTCCTCTATCTCCCTTCCATTCAAAACCGAATAACCGTAAAACCGTAAATATATGGCAGAAACATTGGAAGTAAAGGAATTGGCCGAAGTGGCCGTCCGTTTTTCGGGTGACTCTGGCGACGGAATGCAGCTCGCCGGAAACATTTTCTCTACAGTTTCAGCTACTGTAGGCAATAGTATCAGTACTTTCCCCGACTATCCGGCTGACATCCGTGCCCCGCAGGGTTCGCTGACGGGTGTGAGCGGATTCCAGGTGCACATCGGTGCTGACATGGTCTATACGCCAGGCGACAAGTGCGATGTGCTCGTGGCCATGAACGCTGCGGCTCTGAAGACGCAGTATAAGTATGCAAAGCCAGGTGCAGCCATCATCATCGACACCGACTCTTTCCAGGCGGCTGACCTGAAGAAGGCTGCTTTTGCCACGGAAGACTATCTTGGCGAAATGGGCATTGACCCCGACCGTGTGATTGCTTGCCCCATCACGCAGATGGTGAAGGACTGTCTGGCCGACAGTGGCATGGACGTGAAGGCAATGCTGAAGTGCCGCAACATGTTTGCACTGGGACTGGTCTGCTGGCTCTTCGACCGCGACCTCAACATTGCTTTCAATTTCTTGAAAGAGAAGTTTGCCAAGAAGCCCGGCGTAGCCGAAGCCAACATCAAGGTGATTCAGGCTGGCTACGACTATGGTCACAACACCCACAGCTCGGTAGCCAATGTCTATCGCATCGAGACCAAGCACAAGGTGCCGGGCCGTTACATGGACATCACGGGCAACAAGGCCACGGCCTACGGATTCATTGCCGCCGCAGAGAAGGCTGGACTGAAGCTCTATCTGGGTTCTTACCCCATCACACCCGCTACCGATGTGTTGCACGAACTGAGCAAGCACAAGTCGCTCGGTGTAACGACCGTGCAGTGTGAGGACGAAATTGCTGGCTGCTCCTCTGCCGTAGGTGCTTCCTTTGCGGGTGCATTGGCTGTCACTTCCACGTCTGGCCCCGGCATCTGCCTGAAGTCGGAAGCCATGAACCTGGCTGTCATCATGGAGCTGCCGCTGGTGGTGCTCGACGTGCAGCGCGGCGGTCCTGCTACGGGTCTGCCCACGAAGTCGGAACAGACCGACCTCTTGCAGGCTCTCTTCGGACGTAATGGCGAAAGCCCCATGCCCGTCATTGCTGCCACCTCGCCAACGGACTGTTTCGATGCCGCCTACGCAGCCAGCAAGATGGCATTGGAGCACATGACTCCTGTCATCCTGATGACCGACGCTTACGTGGCCAATGGTTCAGCAGCCTTCAAGTTGCCCGACTTGGCCAGCTATCCAGCCATCAATCCACCCTACGTGCCCGAAGAACTCCGTGGCCAGTGGGCTCCCTACCTGCGCAATCCCGAAACGGGAGTACGCTACTGGGCTGTGCCTGGCCGTGAAGGTTTCCAGCACATCCTCGGCGGACTGGAGAAGGACAACAAGACGGGTGCCATCTCTACCGACCCCGAAAACCACAACTTGATGACTCATCTGCGTCAGGAGAAGATTGACAAGATTCCCGTGCCCGACCTCGAAGTGCTGGGCGACAAGGACGATGCCGACCTGCTCATCGTTGGCTTCGGCGGCACCTACGGACACCTCCACGCCGCCATGGACGAACTCCGCAAGGCTGGCAAGAAGGTGGCTCTTGCCCACTTCAAGTACATCAATCCGCTGCCCAAGAACACAGCCGCCGTCCTCGGCAAATATCCCAAGGTGGTCGTTGCCGAACAGAACATGGGACAGCTTGCCGCCTGGCTCCGCATGAAGGTTGACAACTTCACCCCCTTCAAGTTCAACCAAGTGAAAGGCCAACCCTTCGTGGTGGAAGAACTGGTAGAAGCGTTTACACAAATAATATCATAATAACCACTGATTACACGGATTACACAGATTGATGTGGCCAATTAAGAACAGATTTCACAGATTGGGATGATGGAAGATTTTCTGTATAAAAGGGAAACATACAAGATTATTGGTGCAGCAATGGCTGTACATCGTGAGCTTGGATGTGGCTTTACGGAAAAGGTCTATCAGGAAGCACTTGAAATGGAGTTTCAAGAACAAGAAATTCCTTATCAACGCGAAAAGCCTATCTATGCGAATTATCATGGTCATCAGTTGAAGACTGAGTTTGTGCCTGATTTCATCTGTTTTGATAATATCATTGTTGAACTGAAAGCCGTAAAAGATTTAGAAGACTATCATCGTGCCCAGGCTATCAATTATGCAAAGGTTGCCAAGGCCGACATAGCGCTTCTCATCAATTTTGGAAAGCGGTCCTTGCAACATGAACGCTACATCACTACGCAATAGCTTCAAATCTGTGTAATAAGTAATAAATTAAAGAGATAATCTGTGAAATCAGAGTAATCTGTGGTTCACATAAATAAACAAATAAAAAGTTATGGCATATACAGCACAAGACTATAAGAAAGGACAGCCACGTTGGTGTCCTGGATGTGGAGACCACTTCTTCCTCGCCTCACTCCACAAGGCAATGGCAGAAATCGGTGTTGAACCTTGGAACACTGCCGTCATTTCAGGCATAGGATGTTCATCGCGACTGCCACACTACATGGCCACTTACGGCATGAATACCATCCACGGACGTGCAGCAGCCATTGCCACAGGCGCAAAGGTTGTCAACCCCAAGCTGGCCGTATGGCAGGTCAGTGGCGACGGCGACGGACTGGCCATCGGTGGCAACCACTTCATTCACGCCAATCGTCGCAATATCAACCTCAACATGATTCTGCTGAACAACCGCATCTACGGACTCACCAAGGGACAGTATTCGCCCACCAGCCCACGCGGTTTCGTCAGCAAGTCCAGTCCTTACGGCACCGTGGAAGACCCCTTCCGCCCTGCTGAACTCTGCTTTGGCGCACGCGGCCACTTCTTTGCACGCGCCGTAGCCACCGACGCTCCAGGCACCGTGGAAATTCTGAAGGCTGCCTACCAGCACAAAGGTGCCGCCGTCTGCGAAATCCTTCAGAACTGCGTCATCTTCAACAACGGCACACACGACACTGTCTATTCAAAGGAAGGACGTGCCAAGAACGCCATCTACGTGCAGCACGGCAAACCCCTCATCTTCGGTGAAAACAACGAATACGGCCTTGTGCAGGAAGGCTTTGGCCTGAAGGTCGTAGAGATAGGCAAGGACGGCGTGACTGAAGCCGACATCCTTGTGCACGATGCTCATTGCCAAGACAACACCCTCCAGCTGAAGCTCGCCCTCATGGGTAACGGCGACGGCTTCCCCGTGGCTCTCGGTGTCATTCGCGATGTGGATGCGCCTACCTACGATGACTGCGTCAATGCCCAAATCGAAGAGGTGAAAGCCGCCAAGAAATACCACAACTTCGCAGAACTTCTTGAAACCAACGACATCTGGGAAGTGAAATAATATCACACTAAACAACATGGATAAACTCTCTTATTCACTCGGTCTCGGCATTGGTCAGCAACTGATGCAAATGGGACTGAAAGACACACTCGTTATCGAAGACTTTGCAGCTTCCATTACAGACGTGCTGCAAGGCAACACACTCAAGGTCAGCCATCAGGAAGGACAGCAAATCGTCAGCAAGTTCTTCGCCGACATGGAAGCCAAGCAGAAGGCCGCTGCCGCTGAAGCAGACAAGGCAGCCAAGCAGCTGGGCGAACAGTTTCTGGCTGAAAATGCCAAGCGCGACGGCATTACCACGACCAAGAGCGGCCTTCAGTACGAAGTGCTCAGCGAAGGCACAGGTCGCCAGCCCAAAGCCACCGACACCGTGCGCTGCCACTACGAAGGCCGACTCATCGACGGCACTGTCTTCGACTCCTCCTACAAGCGCAATGCGCCAGCCGACTTCGGTCTTCAGCAGGTCATTGCGGGCTGGACAGAAGGCGTACAGCTGATGAAGGAAGGCTCCAAGTTCCGCTTCTACATCCCCTATATGCTTGCATACGGAGAGGGTGGGGCAGGTGCCATGATTCCTCCCTACTCAGCCCTCATTTTCGATGTCGAACTGATTAAAGTGTTATAACCCTCTGAGGGAATAACGCAGTTAAGGAGTTAAGTAGTTAAGCCAATATCGACAGACCAGTAACAGCTTGACTTCTTAACTCCTTAACTGCTTCCAGAAGCCAGTAACTCCTTAACTTCTTAACTCCTTAACTCCTCAACTTCAATGAAAATCCAAAACCTCTTAGCCTTATTCCTCCTGCTGCCATGCTTCGCTTCCCCCCTCTGTGCACAGCAGGTGCTCAACATCATTGGCGACTCTTACGTGGCCAACCATCGCCGTCCCAAGGAAGAAGCATGGCACTACAAGATGGCCACAAACCTTGGCCTTACCTATAACAACTACGGACGCAATGGCTCCTGTGTAGCTTTCGACCGCACGCACGACGGCAAGTACAACTTTGGCCCTGCCATGTGGGTGCGCTACAAGGAAATGGACCCCACCGCCGACTACGTCATCATCATCGCAGGACACAACGATGCCGGCAAGGTAAACGACAACCCCGACTCGCTCCGTATGTTCTGCGATTCGCTCGAAGCCCTCATCACGGGCATTCAGCAGCTTTGTCCCAAGGCCAAAATTGGCTACGTCACACCGTGGTATGTTGACCGCCCAGGCTTCCAGTCCGTATGCAAGACCATCAAGAAAGTCTGCAAACGCCACCACATCCCTGTGCTCTGGAACTACACGTCCAAATGCGTGATTCAGGTACGCAACGATGACTTCCGCCGCCAATACTTTCAGGGTCCCAACGACACGGCTCACCTGAATGCCGCAGGCCACGACCTCTTCCTCCCCATCGGCACGGCTTGGTTCCAGAAGTACATGCTGAAACGGCCATGAAGCCTTTGGGGGTACTTCCTTAACTGTCTCGTCTTATGTAGTTAGATGTAGTTAGAAGGAGATAAAAGAAGATAGAAGACAATCCAGTAACGTCCTTTATCTCCGTCGCTAAAAGCGACATATCTCCTTTAATCTTCTTTTATCTACTTAACATGCGAACAAAAAAACAGAGGACAACACTGCTTGTCCTCTGTTTTTTTGATGCTTATTCAATATGCTCAGAGTTTCTGAAACTTTGCATAAATCTTGTCGGCAATCGACTGGAACTCTTCTGCTGCCAACTTCAGCTTCTCGCGCTTGAAGTCCACGTCAGCCTCGCTCTGCATCGGGATGAGGTGGATGTGGGCATGAGCCACTTCCAGTCCGAGCACCACTTCGGCCACTTTCACGCAGGGGAAAGCTGCCTTGATAGCCTTGGCCACACGCTTGGCAAACTGCTGGTAGCGGGCAATCTCGTCGTCCTCCATGTCGAAGATGTAATCTACTTCGCGGCGCGGAATGACCAGTGTGTGTCCCTTCACCAGCGGATTGATGTCGAGGAAGGCATAGAACTCCTCGTTCTCTGCACACTTGTAGCTGGGAATCTCGCCAGCTGCTATCTTAGAAAAAATGTCCATCGCTATCCTACACCAATGCTAATGATTTCCAAATCAATGTTGCCAGCCGGCACATTCACCGTGACGATGTCGCCCACCTTGTGGCCAAGCAATCCCTTTGCAATGGGGGTGGTAACGCTAATCTTGTTCTCACGGATGTTAGCCTCGCCGTCGCTCACGATGGTATAGGTCATCTTCGTGCCCGTCTTCACCATCTTCAGTTCCACCTTCGAGAGGATAGACACCTCATCCGTCTTCACGCGGCTGGCATCCAGAATCTTCGTGTCGGCCAACTGAGCCTTCAGCTGGGCAATCTTGGTTTCCAGTTTGCCTTGAGCTTCCTTTGCAGCGTCATACTCTGCGTTCTCTGAGAGGTCACCCTTTTCGCGGGCCTCCTGAATCTGCTGGATTACCTTGGGGCGTTCCACCTCCTCCAGCTCTTTAATCTGGGCACGTAGTTTGTCGTACCCCTCTTGTGACATGTATGCCATTTCTATCTCTTTTTTAATTAGTTAAATATACTTCTTGTTTTATTTGGACAGACAGAGCAAAAAAGAATCCCGAAACGTCGTTTCGGAACCCTTTTTACCTTAAAACGCTGCAAAGGTACGCCTTTTCCACTACTCCACAAAACTTTTTTGTTCAAAAAAAGCTAATTTCACCAACTTTTCTTCCTTTTCTGCGGACATTCTTTAGCACAAAGCAGCACGCTTTCCGTGCCATCGCTATATATATAAATAATGTGTATGACCCCTCGCCCACTTCTGTCCCACTTCAGTCAGCCCACCATCCCGATACAGACCCAAATTTCCGCCTCTGTGCAGGAAACTCATTCTTGTTGGCAAATAAAGTTGACGCAACGGCGTTGTTTTTGTAAACAACGCCGTTGTTTCTAAAAACATCGCTCGTTGTTTTTACAAACAACGCCGTTGCGTCAACTTTCATTGCGGACGTGAATGGTTTTGCACCTTGCAAACAGAAAAATAAAAAGCACTCCGGGTGGGTAAAAAAAACTTAATTCCTTGGCATTCTCAGTGGTTTAGCGTAATTTTGCAACCTTAAAACCATTAACATGACACGCAAATACGATTTCCTGATTATTGGTTCGGGGGTGGCAGGCATGAGTTACGCACTGAAAGTAGCCGCTGCCCACAAGGGTAAGATAGCCATTATCTGCAAGACAACCATTGAGGAAGCCAATACCGCCAAGGCTCAGGGCGGCATTTCATCGGTCACCAACTTGCTGGTTGACAATTTCGAGAAACACATTGAGGACACCATGATTGCGGGCGACTGGATTTCCGACCCCGAAGCCGTGCGTCAGGTGGTGACCCGTGCGCCCGAAGGCATCAAGGACTTGGTGCGCTGGGGCGTGAATTTTGATAAGAACCCCGACGGCACATACGACTTGCATCGAGAGGGCGGGCACAGCGAATTTCGCATCCTGCACCATGCCGACGACACGGGTGCGGAGATTCAGCGCGGACTGATTGAGGCTGTCCGAAACACCGATGGAATCGACATATTTGAGGGCTTTTTTGCCGTTGAAATCATCACGCAGCACCATCTGGGCATCCGTGTGACGCGCCGCACACCCGACATCGAGTGTTTCGGCGCATACGTGTTGAACCCCAACACGGGAAAGATTGAGACATTCCTCTCGAAAGTGACCCTCATGGCCACGGGCGGCACGGGGGCTATCTATGCCACGACCTCCAACCCCTCGATTGCTACGGGCGACGGCATCGCCATGGTCTATCGCGCCAAGGGCAAGGTGAAGGACATGGAGTTTGTGCAGTTCCACCCCACCGTGCTCTACAATCCGCAGGAGACCCATCCCGCCTACCTCATCACGGAGGCCATGCGCGGTTATGGCGGCATTCTGCGTCTGCCCAACGGCGAGGAGTTCATGCAGAAGTACGACGAGCGGCTTTCGCTGGCTCCACGCGACATTGTGGCTCGTGCCATCGACAACGAAATGAAGATTCACGCTCTGGACCACGTCTGCCTGGACGTTACTCACAAGGATCCAGAGGAGACGAAGCACCACTTCCCCAACATCTACGCCAAGTGTCTGAGCATCGGCATCGACATCACGAAGCAATATATTCCGGTGGCTCCGTCGGCCCACTACATGTGCGGTGGCATCGTGGTTGACCTCGATGGGCAGAGCACCATTCGCCGCCTCTATGCTGTGGGCGAATGTTCCTGCACGGGTCTGCATGGCGGCAACCGCCTGGCCAGCAACTCGCTCATCGAGGCTGTGGTCTATGCTGACGCTGCGGCCAAGCACTCGCTGGAGGTGATTGACCAGTACGACTTCAACGACCGGATTCCCGACTGGAACGACGAGGGCACCATGACGAATGAGGAGAAGGTGCTGATTGCCCAGGATGCAAAGGAGGTCGGGCAGATTATGTCCACCTACGTAGGCATTGTGCGCAGCGACTTGCGTCTGCATCGTGCCTGGGAGCGTCTCGACCTGCTCTACGAGGAGACCGAGCACCTCTTCAAGCGTGTGAAACCCACGAAGGACATCTGCGAACTCCGCAACATGATTAACGTGGGCTACCTCATCACCCGCCAGGCCCTGGAACGCAAGGAGTCACGCGGCCTGCACTATACGGTGGATTATGCAAAGCACGCTCTGGACAAGAAGTAGTGAACACGAATGATATTTTTTTTCAACACGAATTACACGAAACTTCACGAAGCTATGCAGATTGAAGAATTTACACAAAACGCCTTGACGGCGACGAATTTCACGAACCTTCGGCTCGGTGTAGCCTGCTGTCTATCTGGATGGTTCGTGACATTCGTAGCACGTCAAGTGCTCCTTCGTGGAATAACATCTGCCACAAGATAGTTGAAGGTTCGTGAAGTTTCGTGTAATTCGTGTTGAAAAATAGCATTTGTGTTTGAGGTAAAAATGTCAACGGGCATGAAGGAAATTATTTATAAAGAAGAAAGTTATGCCATCATTGGTGCCGCATTGGAAGTGCACAAAATACTTGGATGTGGATTTGCCGAGAAGGTATATCAAGACGCTTTAGAAATAGAGTTTACTCAAAGAAATATTCCTTTTCAGCGTGAGAAACATTTGCCCGTTTCGTATAAGGGGCTGCAAATAAAACATGACTTCTTTGCTGATTTTATTTGTTATGATAAAATCGTCATAGAATGTAAGGCTGTTGCAGGGCTTCTGCCTATCCATCAAGTTCAAACACTGAATTATCTCAAAATAGGGCAATTCAAATTAGGCTTGCTTATAAACTTTAGTCAACAAAACTTAGAATATAAACGAATTGTAAACTGATGAAAAAACTACTTTCGCTGTTGCTGCTGTGCTGCGCATTTGTTGCGGCTTCGGCACAGGACGTGACGATTCCGCTCGACCCTGCGGTGAGGAAGGGCACACTGCCCAACGGTCTGACTTATTACCTGCGTTACAACAACTGGCCAGAGAAGCGGGCCAACTTCTACATCGCCCAGAAGGTGGGCTCGATGCAGGAGGAGGAGAACCAGCGCGGTCTGGCTCACTTCTTGGAGCACATGTGTTTCAATGGAACGACAAACTTCCCCGGCGACCGCCTGAAGAAGTATCTGGAGACTATCGGCGTGAAGTTTGGTGAGAACCTGAATGCTTACACCAGCTTCGACGAGACGGTCTATAATATAGATAATGTGAACGTGGAAATCAAGGGCGCGCTGGACAGCTGTCTGCTCATCCTGCACGACTGGAGCCACGACCTTCTGCTGGAGGGCAACGAGATTGACAAGGAGCGCGGTGTCATCAACGAAGAGTGGCGTATGCGCTCTTCGGCCATGATGCGTATGTACAACGTGGGTCTGCCACAGCTCTACCCTGGCAGCAAGTACGGCGTGCGTCTGCCCATCGGACTGATGGACATCGTGATGAACTTCCCCTACGACGACTTGCGTGCATACTACAAGAAGTGGTACCGCCCCGACCTGCAGGCACTGGTCATCGTGGGTGACTTCGACCTCGACCAGATGGAGCAGAAGATTCAGCAGACCTTTGCCGACATCAAGCCCGCTGCTGCCGATGCCGCAGAGCGTATCTATTTCCCCGTGCCCGACAACCAGGAACCCATCGTCACTGTGCTGAAGGACAAGGAGCAGGTGCAGACCATGGCCTTCCTGATGTGGAAGACCGAGGCCATGCCACGCGAAATGAAGTCCAACCTGCAGTATTACATTGTCAACTATGCTCAGGGAGCCATGGCTTCGATGTTCCGCGACCGCATCCGTGAGATTCTGCAAAAAGAGAATGCTCCGTTCCTCAATGCCAGTTTCGGCAAGGACTCCTATTTGGTGTCGAGCACCAAGGACGCATACACCGGCACGGTCATTTGCCAGGACAATCAGTATAAAGAGGCTATTCAGGCCCTCTACCGCGAAATCCTGCGTGTGAAGCGTCATGGTTTCACGGCCAGCGAGTTTGAACGCTTCAAGACCGAGTTCCTCTCTCAGCTGGAGAGCAGCTACCTGCACCGCGACAAGGTGAGCAGCAAGTCGTATGTGAACGAATACGTGGAACTCTTCCTCAACAACGAGCCAGCACCAGGCATTGAGTGGGAGTACAACACGATGAACAAGGTGGTGCCACAGGTGCCCGTGGAGCTGGTGAACCAGATTGCCGCACAGATGCCCGACTCCAACTTTGTCATTGCCATGTTCATGCCCGACAAGGATGGCGTAGTCTATCCCACGAAGGACGAACTGCTCAGCATCGTGAAGGAAGTGGAGTCGGAACAGATTGATGCCTACGTGGAAGAAGTGGACAACAGTCCGCTCATCCCCGAAATGCCCGCACCTGGCACGGTGAAGAGCATCAAGGACGACATCTTCGGTGCTCGCCTCGTCACGCTGAGCAACGGTATTAAAGTACACGTGAAGCAGACCGACTTCTCGCCCAACCAGATTTCCATGCGTGCCAGCAGCTGGGGCGGCACATCGCTCTACAGCAATGATGAATACTTGCAGTCGTCGAACACCAATGTGGTCAGCGTCGGCGGTTGGGGCAACTACTCTGCCACGAACCTGAAGAAACGTCTGGCTGGCATTCAGGCAGGTGTAGGCCCCAGCGTGGGTGACCGCGCAGAGGGACTGAATGGTTCGTGCGTAAAGAAAGACTTCGAGACCATGCTTCAGCTGACCTATCTTGCTTTCACGGCTCCACGCAAAGACCAGGAGGCATTCAACTCCGTCATTCAGCGTTCAAAGGCCAGCCTGGAGAATGCCGAGCTTGACCCCAAGACAGCCCTGCAGGACACCATTGCCAAGGTGCTTTATAATAATAATGTGCGTGCAATGCGCGAGAAGCCCGAAGACCTCGACAAGCTCGACTACGACCGCATTCTGGAGATTTACAAGGAACGCTTTGCCGATGCAGGCGACTTTGAGTTCTACATCGTGGGCGACTGCAATGCCGACAGCATTGCTCCGCTGCTGGCCAAGTACCTCGGCGCACTGCCCAACCTGAAGTCGAAGGAAAAGGCCAAGGTCATTGACCGTCGTCTGGCCAAGGGCGAAATCAAGAACGTGTTTGAGAAGCACCAGGAGACACCCAACTCCATCGTGATGTTCCTCTACCACGCCCCGATGAAGGAAAACCTGCGCAACGAACTCATCGTCAGTATGCTCGAACAGGCCATGGAAATGGTATATACCGAGACTGTGCGTGAGGACGAAGGTGGAGCCTACGGCACACCCGTGAGTGCTAATATCGCAGACTATCCGGAGGAGATAGCCCTGTTCCAGGTTCAGCTGCCTACAGCTCCAGAGAAGCGTGAACGCATGACCCAGGTCATCTACAAGGGCATTGACGACATGGTGCAGAATGGCCCGTCAGCCGAGAACTTGCAGAAGATTAAGGAATACATGCTCCGCTCACACGCCGAGTCGCTGAAGAGGAACAACTACTGGATGAACGCGCTCATCAACAAGACACGCTACAACATGGACTCCGTCACTGGCTACGAAACCCTTGTGAGCAGCATCACGGCTGCCGACATCCAGAAGATGGCCAAGAAAATCTTCAGGAGCGGCAACCGCATCGAAGTCGGCATGACCAGTCCGCTGTCTGACGTAAGTAAATAAATGCAGCGAACCTTTCAAGCTAACATATCCTATAAACACTACGTACTGCTGGCAGCCCTGCTGCTTGCAGTCGTGTGTTTATATTGGATGCCTGTCCATCGTGCCATGACGGGGTGCCTCTTGGCTGTGCTGCTCGTGTTCATGGTCATCACCGTGTCCAGGGCTACGACCCGGTGCTACATCGTCAGCAGCGACGGGTGGGTGGAAATCCAGAACGGACGCTTCAGCCGCAGTGTACGCATCTGCATTGACGACATTCAGCGCATTGACAAAATCCGAGGCGGAGCACTGGTCATTGTGCTCAAGGACCAGACCGAACACTTCATTACTCCACGCAACGAAACAGACTTTATACGATGCATAGAAAAATATCACTCCTGACCACCACACTGCTGCTGTGCCTGTCCCTGACGGCGCAAGTTCAGCCATTCACGACCGAGCCAGTAGAACCTCGGTGGGAATACAGCATTCGGGCGGCGCTCGACCGATTCCTGCCCGAACTGGATGCAGCCTACTACAACACGGGCATCCAAGTCTATGACCTGACGACCGACTCCGTGCTCTGGGCCTACCATGCAGGCAAAGTGATGCGTCCAGCTTCGTGCCAGAAACTGCTCACCACCATTTCGGCCTTGGACCTGCTGGGCAGCAGCCACACCGTGAGCACACGTGCCTACTACACGGGCAGCATTGTCGATTCCGTCCTGCAGGGCAACATCTATGTAGTGGGTGGTTTCGACCCCACCTACACATACGACGACCTCTGCGGACTGGCAGCCCGAATCCGTGCGCTGGGTATCAACAGCATCAAGGGGCGCATCATGGGCGACACCAGTTTCAAGGACACCCTGCGCATCGGCAACGGCTGGTGCTGGGACGACAAGCCTTCGGTCTTCCACCCCTACCTCAGTCCGCTACTCTTCGACCGTGGCAGACTGTCACCGCAAAGCGACAAATACCCCACAGACATCTTCTTTAATCCAGCCGAACACTTCCTGCGCACACTCTGCACCGAACTGGGCTTGCTGCCCGACCGACTCTCATACGGCTTTGCCTCGGTGCCCCCTCAGGCTCAGCTCTTCTATGTGCACGAAAGCCACATCAGCGACCTCCTGACGAGAACGCTGAAGAACTCGGACAATCTTTATGCCGAGGCCATCTTCTATCAGATTGCCCACCTCAATGCTGGGGCTAATGCTACGGCTACCGACGGCGCACGGCTCATTGACAATGTCATTCGGAAGGCAGGAGCCAACAGTACCTTTTGCGAGATACACGACGGTTGCGGCCTGTCGCCCTACGACTTCCTCACTCCCGCCACGCTGGTAGCTATGCTTCGTTACGCCTATCGCAATGCCAACATCTACTATTCGCTCATCGAGGCATTGCCCATCAGTGGCAAGGACGGCACACTCTCGTCCCGCATGAAGACCGGCCCCGCCTACCTCAATGTCCACGCCAAGACAGGCACCGTCACGGGAGTCTCCAGTCTGGCTGGCTATGTCACGGCCTCCAATGGCCACACCTTGGCCTTTGCCATCATCAACAACGGATTACTCAAAACTACTACAGGACACAACATACAAGACAAAATATGCCAAGAACTTGCACGATGACCCTCAGACACCACTTGCTGTTCGCTTTGCTGCTTAGCCTTTCGTCCTTAACTGCCACAGCCCAGGACTCCATTCCCGACATAGACCAGTGGCAAATACTGAAGGGCGAAGCAGCCAAAGACCCGTTTGCACATAAGAATCAGTTTACCATCAACTTCAAGCAATACACCGAAGGCAAGGACTGGGCTTACCCCCTGCCTGGCGGCAAAGTCATCAGCCCCTATGGTGGCAAGCGTCACCATGGCGGCACAGACATCAAGACCTGCCCCAACGACACCATCCGTGCCGCCTTCCCTGGCCATGTCACCCTCAGCGCACCCCATTATGGCTACGGCAACGCCATCATCATCCGCCATGCCAACGGACTGGAAACCCTCTACTCCCACCAGTCGAAGAACCTCTGCAAGAAGGGCGACTGGGTGTGGGCAGGCCAACCCATCGGACTGACAGGCCGCACAGGGCGTGCCACCACCGAGCACCTGCATTTTGAAACCCGCGTGAACGGCAAGTCTTTCGACTCCGCACGGCTCTTCGACCATGCGAACCACTGCCTTTGGCCTTATCTCTTTGTTTTCACCAAGCAGGGCAGTGGCGTGAAGATAACCTATGAGAAGTAGCAACAAAAAACGCACATTCCTTCAAGTTGAGGAATGTGCGTTTTTTGTGTGCGGTTATGCGGTTATATGGTTTTGCGGTTATGCGGTTTTGTGGTTGGATGATTGTTCTACCATAAAACCGTAAAGCAAAGCGACCGCACGACCGTATAACCGTAAAACCGCATCCTTACGGTTCTACTCGCTGCAAGCCGAAGCGGTTCGGTATGAACACTTGGGTGGCTTCTGCTGGCATTCGTGTGAAGAAGATTCCCTTCCTGCCGTTCTTGAAAAACTGCTGGTAGCCAAACTTATCTTCGTCTTGAACCAAGATGCTGTCATCCAGGTACCCACATATCCTGTAGGAATGGTTGTGGTCGCTCTTGATGACGAGATAGTCCCTTGCTATGATAATCCAGCGATTGTAGAACATTTCCCAGAGGTCGAAACGTGGACTGACCTTGCCCGTGCTGAAGCGCAGCTTGTTGCAATAAGTCAGGTCGGAATGATGCTCCGTGGCGTATGCAACTTCTACCCCAGCCACGGTGCGAAACTCTGGGTAGAAACCATAGTAGTATGAATTGCCCACGGGGTCCCAGCAGTTCACGTATTCGCCCGTGCCCCCAGCATACACGCCACAGAAATAGCCGTTTTCCCACGAGACAATTCCCGGCAGCTTGACGTGCATGTCTTTCCCCTTGTTGTCTATCACCGTGGTCAGCACACCCCCTGTGCCCACCGTGTAGATGGCCAGGGCAAAGAAGCCGCTCCGTTTCTCCAGCCGGTCAATCTGCTTGAAGCGGGCAGGGCAGGTGACTCGTCCGTTTCGCATCACGCCGTAGTGTCCGTCTTGCAGGAAAACCTCCAGCCCTGTTCTGCGTTGGCCGCTGCTCTTGATATAGACCATTTCCAG
>JAFTEV010000037.1 GCA_017453465.1 Bacteroidaceae bacterium
GTGCAAAGATACAACATTTCTGCGAGATTAACGCAGAATCCCTCAGATTTTTATATCCGTCTTGTCTCAGTATGTCAAAGAACTCGTTTCGTGGTCTGGTGTCAGCCGTGCGTTTCGATGCGCGGCGGCTGAACTTGCCAAAGGGCATGGGTTCACGGCGAGTGGATGTATAGGAGTGTTTGCCTCATGAGAGAGAGTAGCAAAAATATTGGAATGGCCAAATGTTTCGGTCATTCTTTTGCTCTGTTTAACGAAGTTTTTGTTCTCTCTCTGGAACATGGAATTACTCTGTAGAGATAGCGGTTTCTTTGACAGGTCTTGCCGTAATGATGTTCATTAAGGTGATATATCGGGTGCAAGGGTACAAAAGGTTTTGGACATTTCAATAAAAATCAGTGAAAAATAACATTGGAAGGGGCAAAAAAACAAAAAAATGTAAAACCGGAAGCCGAATGTGCCGCCGGCGGTTTTAGTGGAAATGTCACTAAGGGGTTGGGTGTATGTCAGGAAACCACAGACTGCCCCCTTCTTTATTATTATAGTCTATGGAAAGACAGAGGGTTAAGCGGCTTGCGGATTGGCACCCCTTCGGAGCGGCATAGGCAATGCGTCTGGTTCGCGTAGGCAATAAAGTGCGAATGATTGCCTACACGAGCGCGACGAAATGCCTACGCCGTTCCGAGGAATTGCCAATATGATGCCGCTCCAAGGGGGATGCGGAAGCCCCAGAACGTGTGCTTGACGTAAGGGATTTTAACAGATGGGGTCAAACTTTTTTATGGTTAATGTATGCTTCGTGAATTTTCGTGTAATTCGTGTTGAAAAAGCAAAATAACCTTCGTGTTAAAAAAACATTGTTGATATTTTTGCGGATAATCATTAACTTTTTTGTACCTTTGCCGAAATAAATGTTCGATTCATGGAAAACTACATCGTTTCGGCACGCAAATACCGCCCGATGACGTTTGACACGGTGGTGGGACAGTCGGCACTGACCACAACGCTGAAGAACGCCATCAGGAACGGGAAACTGGCCCACGCCTACCTGTTCTGCGGTCCGCGTGGTGTGGGCAAGACAACGTGCGCCCGCATTTTTGCCAAGACCATCAACTGCCTTTCGCCCCGCGAGAACGGGGAGGCCTGCAACGAGTGTGAGTCGTGCAGGGCGTTCAACGAGCAGCGTTCCTACAACATTCACGAACTGGATGCTGCCTCGAACAACTCGGTGGATGACATCCGCCAGCTGATTGAGCAGGTGCGCATTCCGCCGCAGATTGGCAAATACAAAGTGTTCATCATCGACGAGGTGCACATGCTCTCGACGCAAGCCTTCAATGCCTTCCTCAAGACCCTGGAGGAGCCGCCGCGCCATGCCATCTTCATCCTGGCCACGACGGAGAAGCACAAGCTCTTGGCCACCATCCTGAGCCGCTGCCAGATTTATGACTTCAACCGCATGTCGGTGGATGACATCGTGGCACACCTGACCAACGTGGCTGCGAAGGAGGGCATCACGTGTGAGCCAGCCGCCCTGAACGTGATAGCACAGAAGGCCGACGGCGGTATGCGCGACGCGCTGTCCATCTTCGACCAGGTGGCCAGTTTCTGTCAGGGCAACATCACGTATCAGCAGACCATCCAGAACCTGAACGTGCTGGACAGCGACTACTATTTCCGCATGACCGACTACTTCCTGGCCTGTGGCAATGGCGACCCGAAGGCCCCGAAGGTGGACCAGGCCACGGTGTCGGAAAACATCACCAACTGCATCCTGACGCTGAACGAAATCTTGCAGAAGGGTTTCGACGGACAGCATTTCATCAACGGACTGGCCACTCACCTGCGCAACCTGCTGGTGAGCCGCGACGCACAGACCGTGAAACTCATTGAGGCCAGCGACGACGTGCGCCAGCGTTACCAGTCGCAAGCGGGGCGTTGCACGCCGCGTTTCCTCTACAACGCCATGCGGCTCTGCAACGACTGCGACTTGCAGTACAAGCAGAGCCAGAACAAGCGGCTGCTGGTGGAGCTGACCCTCATCGAGGTGGCTCAGACGGCGCAGGGCGAAGACGTGCCGGGGTCGGGGCGTAGCCCTAAGAAGAAGTTAAACCCCATATTTGCAGGAGTGCGGCCACAGGCTGCTGCACCTGCCGCTGCCAAGGCAGCCCCACGCCCCCAGCAGGAGGCAAGTACCTTAGTGAGAGAAGACACGACTCCGCCTTATCAGACAACCCGTCCGGCGGAGCCACCCGCACGGCGCGTAGGACGCTCGTTCTCCATTCGCCAAGCCGCACAGCCAGTCCGTCAGCAGCAGATGGCTCAAGCCACAGAACTCCCCGTCGATACTCCAGCAGAATGTCTGCCGCTCAATTCGTCTTCTGTTGTCATTGCCTGGAAGGAGTTTATCGAGCGTCTGCCACAGGAAGAGGCAGCCATGGCCCAGCGAATGAAGGGCATCGAGCCGACCCTGATGGCAGATAACCATGTGGTCGAGGTGATTGCCAATAACCAGCTGGTGGAGCAGGAACTGCTCAAAATGTCGCCCCGCATTGAGCGGTACATCAGTCAGCGTGTTGCCACGGAGCTGAAGATGCAGATTCGGCTGCGCAAGGCCACGGACAAGAAGGTGACCTACAGCCCCGCCGAGCAGTTCAGCATCATGTGCAAGGAGAACGATGTGCTGCTGAAGCTGAAAGAGGTGTTCGGACTGGAGTTGGTGTAATTAATTCATAGGAGTTAAAAGTTAAAATATTATGTGGTAGTTAAGGAGTTAAAGGAGTTAAGCCGATACCAATAAGCCGATACCGATAAGCCCGTAACGGCTTAACTCCTGTCCGAAGGACGAGCGAAGCGATAACTACTTAACTCCTTAACTTCCCCATTTTAACTTTTAACTTTTAATTTTTAACTTCAAAAAAACCACAAAACCCCATAACTAGTATTATTAACCCTTAATTCTAACGTATTTTATGGCACAGAGATTTATTCTCAACGAAGTATCTTACTTCGGCGCTGGTGCTCGCAAGGAGCTGCCAGAAGTGATTAACCGCATGGGATTCAAGAAGGCCCTCGTTTGTTCGGACAAGGGACTCATCAAGGTAGGCACTACCAAGATGGTGACCGACGTGCTCGAAGGCATCAACTTCCCCTACGAAATCTATAGTGAAATCAAGCCCAACCCCACGGTGACCAACGTGAAGCAGGGTGTGGAGGCATTCAAGCAGAGCGGCGCAGACTGCATCATCGCCATTGGCGGCGGTTCGTCGATGGACACGGCCAAGGGCATCGGCATCGTGAGCAACAACCCGGAGTTTAGCGACGTGGTTTCGCTCGAAGGCGTTGCACCGACGAAGAAGAAGTCTGTGCCCATCATCGCCCTGCCCACCACAGCCGGTACGGGCGCTGAAGTGACCATCAACTATGTCATCATCGACGAGGAGCGTCAGGCCAAGATGGTGTGTGTCGATCCCAACGACATCCCCGTGGTGGCCATCGTGGACCCCGAACTGATGTACAGTCTGCCCAAGGGCCTCACCGCAGCTACCGGCATGGACGCACTGACCCACGCCATTGAGGGCTACATCACAAAGGGCGCATGGGTAATGAGCGACATGTACGAACTGCAGGCCATCAAGATGATTGCCGAGAACCTGCCCATCGCCGTTGAGGAACCCACCAACCCTGTGGGGCGCGAAGGCATGGCTCTGGCACAGTACATTGCTGCACAGGCATTCTCCAACGTAGGTCTCGGACTGGTACACGGCATGGCTCACCCGATGGGTTCGCTCCACGACATTCCTCACGGTGTGGCCAACGCCCTGCTGTTGCCCCGCATCATGGAGTTCAACATGCCGAAGTGCATCGACAAGTTTGGCATCATCGCACAGGCTATGGGTGTTGACACCACAGGCATGAGCAAGGAACAGGCTGCCCAGGCCGCCGTTGACGCAGTGAAGGCTCTGGCCATCCGCGTTGGCATCCCGCAGCACCTGAGCGACCTCAACATCACCGAAGCCGACATTCCAGCCCTGGCTGCACAGGCCATCGCTGATGTCTGCACACCGGGCAATCCACGCGACGTGACTGAGGCCGAAATCGTAGAACTCTATAAGAGTGTATTGTAAGTGAATAGTGAAAAGTGAATAGTGAAAAATCTAAGTTACAGTATAGCCAGCATTAGGCTGTGTTTAGCCCTAGTAACTTAGATTTTTCACTTTTCACTTTTCACTAAAAACCCTAAACTTCCCCTTTATGATAATCTTCTTTCTTCTTTTCTTCTTTTCCCTTTCCGTTCAGGCTCAGACCTGGACGGTGGAAGCAGAGGATGCGTCTTCCTCCGTCGTTTGGAAGGGTGGGGAAGCCGACATCCGTGCGCCAAGGGGACTGACGCTCTGGTGCAACGAACTGATGACGGGCAACACCATCATTGAATATGAAGCACAAATCACAAAAGACAAACGTTTCCGCGACAAAGCCGGAGTGCCCCGCACCTCCGACCTCAACTGCTTCTGGATGTCCGACCGACTGCTGGGCAAGCAGGGGGCGAACTTCCTGGAATACTATGCCCTGCAGACCTACTACGTGGGCTACGGGGGAAACGGAAACACGACCACGCGCTTCCGCCGCTACACGGGGGACAGCCGTGGTGTTGACTCGGCAGAATACCGTCCCCTCGTTCTGAAAGAATATACCGATGCGCCCCATTTGCTCAAACCCAACCACTGGTACAAGATTCGGCTGGAGCAGATGGACGGACGTGTGCGTTACTTCATAGACGGCGAATGCCTGGTGGACTACCTCGACCCCAAGCCCCTCATGCAGGGCTACTTTGGGTTCCGCACCACGCTTTCGCACACCAAGCTGCGCAATTTCCACTACACTTGCACTCGTCCCGACCAGCAGCCCATTGTGCTGCGCTGGGTGGGCGGAAAAGGCGCAGGGCCTGTCACCTTTGGCGTGCCTTTCTCCAGGGGCGAAACACAGGCCGATAACTTCATCCTGACTACAGACGGGGGGCAGCAACTGCCCTTCGACACATGGCGGCTGGCCTCCTGGCCCGATGGCACCAGCAAGTGGCAAGCCTTTGCCGCTGTCATTCCTGCGGGCACGGATTCGTGTCTGCTCTTGCCCCGACCCTCTGGCACTTCTCTCGTCAAGGCGGAGGGCAGGGTGGTGGAACTTCCGCCCTTTACCCTCACCCTTAACCACCGCCCCTGTCGGCTCCTTTCTTCCGAGACGGAGCAGCAGGGCGATATCCGCACCACACTGAAGTTGACCTACGACCACGCCCTCGTGCGCGCGTATATATATAAAGGTAGTAGCCAGATAAAACTCGTCCACACGCTGCTGGTGGATTCGGCCCTCAACCAAGAGGGGCTTAGCGAGCTGGGCATCCATTTCCGTGTGCCTCTGCATGGCTCTGCTTACGAGCGTTATGTGGATTTCGGCCACAGCCCCATGTCGGTCCAGCCGCTCATTGCTCGCCGTCCCATCAACTTGCAGGCAATGGACTCCGTCACACAGTCCATGCTGGCCAACATTGCGCAGTGGGACGGGTTTCGCCTGTCGCAACTGTCGCCTGTCGGCTACTCTGTTCGTAAGCGGGCAACCAGCCAGAGTCCCTGGATTGGCACCATGGAGGGGCACCGCTCCGATGGCACGGTCATCGTGGGGGATAGTACCTGCAGCATGGCTTTCCGGCTGAAGGACTTTTGGCAAAGCTATCCTTCCACCTTGCAAGTGGATGGCGCACGTGGCGACACCGCCACTGTCACCATCAGCCTCTACTCGCCTGAAGCTGAACCTTACAGCTTTGCCCACTACGACACCATTGCCCACACGCTGGAGGCTGCCTACGAAGATGTGCAGCCTGGCATGAGCACGGCCTGGGGAATCGGACGGACCAGCGTGGTGGAGTTGAACTCAACGTTCAACTCCACCCTTCTCCCAACGCCCGAATACCTTCACCGCAAGCGTGCCTTTGGCATCTGGAGTTTGCCCAAGGTGGAGAGCAGTCGCGATAGCCTGATAGAAAGCACGCTGGCCGACTTGATGGACTTCTACGACCAGGAGATTGAGCTGGGCGGCTGGTATGGCTTCTTCAACTACGGCGACGTGATGCACGCTTACGATGCTTCGCGTGGCGAATGGCGTTACGACGTGGGCGGCTACGCTTGGGACAACACGGAGCTGGGCACACCGGCTATGTTGTGGTACCAATTCCTGCGCACAGGCGACCCGAAAGTGTTTCGCATGGCCGAAGCCATGACCCGCCATTGCAGCGAGGTCGATACCTACCACTTTGGTCCACACGCAGGACTGGGCACACGCCACAACGTGACACACTGGGGTTGCGGTGCCAAGGAAGCCCGTGTGAGCGAGGCTTGGTGGAACCGCTTCTACTATTATCTGACTGCCGACGAGCGCACGGGCGACATCATGCGTGAAGTGCGCGATGCCGACACGTTGCTCTATACGCTCGACCCCATGCGTCTGGCCCAGCCGCGCTCGCTCTATCCCTGCACAGCTCCTGCACGCCTTCGCATTGGTCCCGACTGGATGGCCTACGTCAGCAACTGGTTTACGGAATGGGAAAGAAGCACCCCCACTTCCTTCCTTCATCAAGCAGAAAAACAGCTGCATGGCTCCCCCCTCGCCCTAAAGGGGAAGAGGGGAACAGGGGGAGAAGGGCAGTACCTGTCCCTCATCCTTGCTGGCATGAACTCCATCGCCCATTTCCCTCATGGCTTCTTTGAGGGTCCCAAAGCCCTGGGCTACGACCCCGCCACGGGCATCATCACCAACGAGTGTGACAGCACCATTCAGAACACCAACCACCTCATGACCATCATGGGCGGCTTTGAACTGATGAACGAACTGCAAGAGAGCATTGACCATCCCCGCTTCTTTGCCCAATGGCTCAGTCACTGCCGCGACTACAAGCAGAAAGCCCTCGACATCAGCAAAAACAAGTTCCGCATTCCCCGCCTCGCTGCCTACGCCGCCTGGCGATTGGGCAACGAACAGCTCAAACAGCAAGCCTGGACGGACTTGCTCAACCACATCCCCGCTCCACGCCGCTCCCCCCAGTTCTGGACCAACGATGCCGCCACCTGGATCCACGACGCCATCTTCCTGAAAGAGGTGCTGAAATGATGTCCTCAAAAAAGCAACCGCTCTGTCTATAAATAAGCAGAGCGGTTGCTTTTGGGGGAAATCAGTAGTTTTTCCTTATTTGTTTAGAATAACTTTCTTTCCATTTACAATGTAGATGCCTTTGGGCAGTGTGTGTATGTTCTTTGTTGTGCCTCGATATTCTCCACGGATGCTATAAACAGGGCTGTTTGAGGTTTCAGAAAATTCGATGTCTTGAATGCCAACATGTATTCCAGAAGTGATGATAATGCTGAAAGTGGTGTCATTGAAAAGAATCTCTTGTTCCGATGGAGTAGTGAAAGTTATTTCACTCAAAGTGGCTGTGAACTCTGTTTCTGTAGCCTGTTCCATGTTAGAGGTAACATTCACAGACAGAAGTTCACCACCTGTGCCGCTAAGAGGTGTACTACTAAGTGAAAGGCAAGCAAAAGTAGCTGTTTGACCTGACACGCTGGCAATAACACTGTGGTCACTAAAGCGTGCGCTCTTTTCAAATGTTGGATTGCCATTGCCGTCAAGTACAAAGCTGAATCCTTCGGGCAAGGTGACTTTGAATGTAAAAGCAGTAAATACGTGGTCGTTGTTGTCTAACAGAATTTCAATTGTTCCATTTTCACCTTGTGGAATGGTAACATCTGCTGCAAATAAACCGTCGTTAGAGATAAAAGGTCCCTTTTCAATAAAGTCAAAGGTTACGTCATCAAATATGACTTCTTCTTCAGATGGGGTACTAAACGTTATATCGCTTAATATGGCTGTTCCTCCAGTGCCTGTTCCTGCATCAGAAACTATTTTGACAGCAAGGATTTCTCCCTCTGTACCCTCAATAGCTGTATTGCTAAGTGACAGACAGGCAAAAGTTGCCGTTGGGCCAACTATATTTGCCGTCACACTATGGTCACTGAAACGTGCGCTTTTCTCAAATGATGGGATTCCGTTGTTGTTCAGAACAAAGTGAAAACCATCGGGCAGGGTCAATTTCATGGAAAATGCAGTAAATGTGTAGTCGCTGTTTTCCAGTGAAATGTTGATGGTGCCGGTTCCGTCCTGTGAAAGAAGAACGTCAGCTACGCTCAAGCCGTTGTTGGCTGTGGCTGTCAGAATGCTGCTTAAGCATGTAATAATAAAAATGATTTTTTTCATGTTCGTAAATGTTTTTTGGTTATTATGAATTTGTTTTTTGTAATAGCACTTCTAAATGTCTCCCTTCAATATCTTATTGACAATGCCCACTGCATCAGTGATACTGATTTTCCCGTCGCCGTTCACGTCTGCGGCTGTCTTGACAAAGTTTGCTGAAGCACGGCCAAGTATGTAATTGACAATGGCTACAGCGTCTGTAATACTGATTTTGCCGTCACCGTTAGTGTCTCCTGGCTTTACATTACTGATGGTCAATGTAGCGCTTACATCTACAGGATTGATGGCCACTCCTGCTTTGTTTGTTAATTCAATGTTTTTGATGGCTAATTCGTATGTGCCGTCTTCTATCATTCCACTGACATTGAATGTGAGGTTTACCAAAGTACCTTCTTGCCCACTAAATGCTTGTGAAGTGGGTGACATGGCTACAATCTGGTAGTTGCCATTATCCAGTCTGCTGAATGAAACGAGATGGTCGTTTCCCTTTCTGTTCGTCAGTACGCAGTCTGTTAGTGAAATGCCAAAAGGAACAGATACCTCAAATTGGAATGCTGTAATGTCAGCCTCATTAATCATCTTGACAGGCAGCGTGAATGAACTGCTGGTTGTTCCTGTGCAGTCATCAATGGCTAAATATTCTTTTATATTACTGTCCGCTAAACTTTTTTCATTAGCATAAATTTAGGGCTGAAACATTTGTTAGGTTTCAGCCCTTTTGGTTACCTTTGCAGTCGGCAAACAAAATCAAACGTAACCATGGGCAAAAGTACACATTTTTTC
>JAFTEV010000085.1 GCA_017453465.1 Bacteroidaceae bacterium
GAAGGACGGCAAGCACTCCTGCCCGCAGATATTCCTCGGTCTGCTCGTTGCCAGCGGTGGCAATCCCATCGGCTATGAGATTTACGAGGGCAACATCTCCGAGGGGCATACCATGATACCGCTGATCAGGAAGCTCGCCTCTCGCTTCGGATTCGACAAGCCCATAGTGGTGGCCGATGCAGGGCTGCTGAGCAAGGCCAACATTGAGGAACTCACCAAGGACGGCTACCAGTACATCATCGGTGCAAGACCGAAGTCGGAGAGCGACAAGGTCAAGGAACGGATTCTCTCCCTGGACATGAAATATGGCGATGTCGTGGAAATAGAGAAGGACGGCGGAGTGCGGATTGTCCTGTCATGTACCGAAAGACGTGCCAAAAAGGATGCACACAACCGACAGCGTGGACTGGCAAGGCTCCAGAAGAAGATGGCCGGCGGCAGGCTGACCAAACAGAACATCAACAACCGGGGGTACAACAAGTACCTCAAGATGGAGGGCGAGATGACAATCAGCATCAACATGGAGAAGTATGAGGCCGATGCCGCATGGGACGGCATAAAGGGCTATGTCACACCACGCTGGCAAAGGATGAGGTCATCGCCAACTACTCCAATCTTTGGTTTGTCGAGCGGGCTTTCAGGATGAGCAAGTTTACCTGGCCGTGCGCCCTATCTACCACAGGATCCGAAATAGGATTGAAGGGCACATCTGCATCTGCTTCACCGCATACACAAATATGCTGGAGCTGGAGCGCATACTGAAGACCGCAAAATCAGAGATAACCATCTACCGGGCACAGGAACTGGTCAAGAACATGTACGCCATCACCTATACACTACCAAAGTCTGAGCAGACTAAACGGGTATATCTTGGGATGGGCGAAGAGCAGTCTGAGCTATGCCAACTGGTGGTGCATGAGTGGCGCGAAAGGGCACTTGAGTGACCCAGCGCGGAAAACAGGAGGAATTATCAGCGAAATAACGAAAGAAAATCATCTTTTCTGCAAAATACAATCACTTTTATGCCTTTTCCTTCACTTTTGCATCCTTAAATGAGCAATTTTACGTAACTATTGAAATCATCAGGCGGGGGCTGGCATTGTGATGCCAGCCCCCGCCTGATGTCGTGAGGAACTGAATTACTTCTTGTTGATGTAGTCAACAATCCAGCTACCAACTTCGCGGGTGCCGTATTTGGCTCCGCCTTCCACCTGGATTTCGGGGGTGCGGACATTTTGGTCAAGGCTGGCATTGACGGCTTCGCGGATGAGGGAACCTTCTGCTTTGAGACCAAAGTACTCGTAGAGCATGGCTACGCTGAGGATTTGGGCAAGCGGGTTGGCGATGTTCAGGCCCTTTGCCTGTGGCCATGAGCCGTGGATGGGTTCAAAGACGGGCGTGTGTTCGCCAGTGGAGGCTGAAGGGAGCAGACCCATGGAGCCGGTGATGCAGGAACCTTCGTCAGTGAGGATGTCGCCAAAAGTGTTTTCTGTGACCATGACATCGAAGAATTTGGGTTCCTGAATCATGCGCATAGATGCGTTGTCAACATACATGAAATCGGTGGTGACATCGGGATACTGCGGTGCCATCTCCTGTGCAACGGCACGCCACAGGCGGCTCGATGCCAACACGTTGGCCTTGTCCACCACGGTGAGGTGCTTCTTGCGCTGCTGCGCATACTGATAGGCCACCTTCAGGATGCGTTCCACTTCGGGACGACTGTAGGCATTGGTGTCGTAGGCATAGTCAGTGCCTTCTTTCTTCTCGCCGAAATACATGCCGCCAGTGAGTTCGCGAATGCAGATGAAGTCGGCACCGCGCACCAGTTCGTCCTTCAGCGGTGACTTGTGCACCAGGCAGTCGAAGGTAGTCACGGGGCGCACGTTGGCAAAGAGGCCCAGCTTCTTGCGCATGGCAAGCAGACCCTGTTCGGGGCGCACCTTGGCATTGGGGTTGTTGTCAAACTTGGGGTCGCCCACACTGGCAAAGAGCACAGCGTCGGCCTCCATGCAAGTCTGGAAAGTGTCTTCGGGGAAGGGGTCGCCCACTTCGTCGATGGCATGAGCACCACAGATGGCTTCCTTGTAACTCACTTCATGTCCAAACTTCTGGGCTATGGCCGAACAGACAGCCACGCCCTGTTCCATAATCTCTGGGCCGATGCCGTCACCGGCCAGAACAGCAATTTTCAGTTTCATGTTGAATTTTATAGTTATACCATTTTCAAGTTCTTGCTTTTTCGTGCACAAAGGTAAGAATTATTTGTCACTTAGCCGCTACTCTGCGGCTTTTTTTCCTTTTGATTAGGTTTTGTGAAATCACCTCATCCGTTTCTTCACCTCTACAGAGCCGTCTGAGTAGCAAGTGCGCTCAATGAAGAGGCCGTTGGCGGGCTGACCAATGCGCATTCCGCTCAACGTGTAATACTCACGCGCCTGTACCTCTTTATTTATAGAGGCAGAAGCTATGCCTGTCACAATGGCGGGGTCATCGGCCACGCCCTGAAACGAGGCCACATAGTCGGGCAGGTAGTAGCCCAAGTGGGGCGGCTGGTTGTAACCCACGTTCTGCCATGCAATGGCCATGCGGTAGTTGTGGTCGTGCATCAGCGTCGGCACACGGTAGTTGGTGGGTGCAGTGGAAGACAAGATGTAGAGCTGCGAGGGGTCTGCCGAGTTCCAGAAGACGACCTCCTCGCGCCAGTCGCCAAAGATGTCGGCCTGCAGACAGGGAGTGGCCTTCGTGCTGTTGCAGGAAGACGGTGTCAGCTTCAGGTCTGCAAACGACTTCTGCGTCGAATTGCTCGTGTAGATGCCCAGCTGCGTGGTGGTTCCGTTGGCATTCCACTTCGTGATGCTCGTACCGTCAAGCAGTTCGTCGTAAGGGTCGCCATCCCAATAGATGCGGAAGTTCATCGAGGGCTTCTTCTCAGTCACAGCACCCAGCTTCACATTGCGTGTGTTGTCCACCTTGGCCGACCAGTATTCGTAGCCACGGTTGCCAGGGAGCACATCGGCAGCCAGTCCGCGCCCGTTGTCAGCACTGCCCGCAGTGTAGTAGAGCAGTTCGCCCGTGCCCGCATCGCGGTAGTTGCATCCGTAGGGGCTTTCTTCGTGCACCATGAAGATTTCCAGTCCGTCGCGGTCGGGGGCAAGGTCGCCCAGGTGCAGCGCATCGCCGTGACCCAGGCCCGTGGAGTATAGCAAGTGTCCATCGTTGTTCACCACAGCATTGCCATAGACAATTTCGTCGCAGCCGTCACCGTCCACGTCGCCCACCGTCAGGCTGTGTGCGCCCTGCCCGTAGGCAGTATAGACGGCGTGCGTGCGCTGCGGGTCGGTGTTCTTGCTGTAGTTGCGAGTCGTCACCTTGCCCTCGCTGTCGGTCACCTGCACCTGCGTAGCTGTCACCGAGGCGTGCAGCCATTTGGTAGAAAGACGCTCGCCATCGAAATCCACAGCCCACAGATAAGAGCGGGTGTACATGCCACGGCACATCACAGCCGATGGTCTGCTATCGGGGCCATCCAGATAAGCCACAGCCGCCAAGTAACGTTCACCACGGTTGCCATACGTGCCCGTGTCGTTCTTGCCGCTGATGGCCCAGTTGAAGGTGCCAGCCGCATCGCTCAGTTTTGCCTCCGCATTGCGGTTGGGATAATAAGGAATGGTGTGGAGGGCTTTGCCCGTCAGTCCGTCGAAGACCGTGAGGTACTCCTGCCCGCCATTCACACGTCCGCCACTCACGCGGTAGTCCTTCGTGTTGCTGGCAGCCAGAATAGCAGGGTTGTCGGAAGCCTGATTCACGTATTCACCCAGACCGTCACGCGAACCGGGAGCCGTCTTGCACACCAGTTCGGCCCTGCCGTCGCCGTCGAAGTCATAGACCAGGAACTGGTTGTAGTGGGCACCCGCACGAATGTTGTTGCCCAGGTCGATGCGCCACAACTGCTCGCCCGTGAAGATGCGGTAGCAGTCGAAGTAAATCCTGCCCGTGTAGCCGCTCTGCGAATTGTCCTTCGCGTTGCTGGGATACCATTTTACAATGAGTTCATACTCGCCGTCGCCATCCACGTCGCCCACCGAGCAGTCGTTGGGCGAATAGTCGTACTCGCCATCCACATTCGAACCCTTGGCCGGACGCTTCAGCTGCAACAGGTGGTAGCCATTCTGGTTGAACGGCTGCGGCGAAATCGTGTCGGTGGGCACGCCGTTCTGCAAGACCACCAGCTGCACGGTGTTCTTCGCCGTGACCAACATACGCTTGCTGGTGACGTTGCGCAGGGTGTCGCCATTCACTTTGCCGTCCTTCAGGGTGAGGAACGCCGTGTGCTCGTCGTCGGTCTTCAACATACGCCACGACAGGAACGCACTCACCGAGGAAGTATTGATTTGCACAAAGCCACGGTCCAGCGTCTCACACTGGCTCAGCGGCGTGTCGGCTGGCGAAGGCTTGCCCCTGCCGTCGGCCAAGGCAACCACGGGCACATACATCATGCAGCCCAAAAGCAAAGATTTTGTAAAAAGGTTCATCATAAGGAAAAAAAGGTGTTAGATGATAACGTTTTGAGGTTAAAATAGTAAAATCGCTGCAAAGATAAGATTTATTCTCCATTCTTCACTCCACATTCTTTAATTTTTTTGTACCTTTGCCGCCATGAAAATAGGAATTCTCACTGCAATGACGACAGAGCACCGCCAGTTGGCCGCTCTGCTCGAAGACAAGGCCGAAATCAAATCGGGCCAGTTCACGTACCTCATCGGGCGCATCGCCCAGCACGACATCATCCTGCGTCAGTGCGGCATCGGCAAAGTCAACGCCGCAGTCGGCACGGCTGAACTCATCAGGTCGTTCTCTCCCCGCTGCATCATCTCCACAGGCGTAGCCGGAGGCATAGACCAGAGCCTCGACATCATGGACGTAGTGGCCAGCCAGCAAGTCTGCTACCACGACGTGTGGTGCGGCATGGGCTGCGAATACGGACAGGTGCAGGGCCTGCCCACCTTCTTCAACGGAAACCCCAAACTGCTGGAGGCTGCACTGCGGCTCAACCACACACAGCAGAAGACCCGCATCCACGCCGGACTCATCTGCACGGGCGACCAGTTCATCCAGAAGCAAGACGAACTGGAGGCCATCAAGCAGCACTTCCCCGCAGGACTGGCCTGCGACATGGAGTCTGCCGCCATTGCCCACACCTGCTACCTCTACCAGGTGCCCTTCATCAGCTTCCGCATCATCAGCGACACGCCGGGCGCAAAAAATCACAGCGAGCAGTGGGAAAACTTCTGGGAAGAAATGGCCAACCGCTCCTTCCACATCACCAAGGCTTACCTGGAACAAATCTGAAAAAAACACCCTTTTCCACCAAAAAAGCACCTATTTTTAAGCTAAAAAGAAGGTCAGGAGGCCCCAAGGGAACTTTGTGCGCGGACACCTATGTTACAAAACATTCTTTTAGCTATTGCGACAAAAAATAAAGTCCGTAACTTTGCGGCATCCTAAAAACAATCTTTTTACCTTAAAAAAATTAATACTTATTGAGAACAAAAAAGCGCAGATCGTGAGATTAGCGCTTTTTTCTTTTTACCCCCACCCTACCCCCCTCCACCACGACCCCAATCTCATTTTTCCGCAACAGGCACGCACGTCCCTCGCACGCCTGTCCTCTTCCGTCCGCACACCTATCCTTTCCCCACCACACTGCGAAAACAAATCGTCCCCAGAGAAGACCAAAACTGAAAACATCCGCAAGGAAAGTTGACGCAACGGCGTTGTTTGTAAAAACAATGTACGTTGTTTTTACAAACAACGGCGATGTTTTCAAAAACAACGCCGTTGCGTCAACTTTGTAAGCCACCGTTTTTCACTTTTCTGCCTATAATCGCAAAAAAAAAGTCCTAAACCGCCCGAATCGCAATGGAATGGCGGGAGAGCAGGACAGAAATCAAAGCAGCGAATCTGAGGCTTGCCAGATTCGCTGCTTGAGGGATGGGTGGCCGATGCCTCCAGCGAGGCAATCGGGACTATTAGTTGTTGCCCTCCAGATATATCTCGATGAGGAGGGCGATGTCTTCTACGGTTACTTTGCCGTCACCGTCGAGGTCGCCGAGGACTTCTTCAGCGGGTTCTTCGGGTTCTTCCGACTCCTCAACGAGGGGCACTTTGTCGAAGTCCATGCCCGTGCCGAGGAAGTAGCCGCCCACGTGGTTGGGCTGGTTGTAGCCTACGTTCTGGTGGATGCACTGCATCTGGTAGGTGTGGTCGCTCATCAGGTAGGGCAGCTTGTAGTCGGTGGGGTACCAGGTGGAGAATATCTTGATGTCCTTCAGCTTGGTCTGGTCGGTGACGATGACCTCTTCACGCCAGTCGCCGAGGAAATCGCCATACCAGCAGGGGTTGGACTTCGTGCTGTTGTTGAACGATTCGTCGTAGCGATACATGGTGAAGGTGCGACCGTTGGCAGGGCTTTGAATGATGTTCTCGTTGATGAGCTGACGCGAGAGGGTGCCGTCGAACCAGATGGCCATGTTGCAGGAAGCGGGCTTGTAGCCCAAGTCGTTCTTGCCGTCCTGCGAGTAGGCATTGGAGCCAGCCCACCAGAACTCGCAGCCCGGAGAGGCGGGGTCGATGTCGGCCACCAGGCAGCGGCCCGTGTCGTTGTCGGAGTCGGCGGATTTCTTCCAGATGACCTTTCCGTCCTTGGCATCGTGGAGAGCCACCATCGTAGTGCCGTTCTCCAGGCAATGCCATACCTGCAAGCCTTCGCGGTCGGGCAGGAAACGCCCCACGTGGTTGGCATCGCCGTGACCCAGGCCGGAAGTCCACAGGCCCGTGCCGTCGTCATCAAAGGCACAAGAGCCATACATCACTTCGTCGCGTCCGTCTCCGTCAAGGTCGGCCACGTTGAAGGCATGATTGCCCTGCCCGGCGTAGGCGCTGTTGGGCTTGCCGTCCTTGTTCTTGTCCTGCCCCCCGGCTGTCATGGTGTCGAACTTCCACATCCGCGTGAGGGTTCTGTCTGCATATCGCCAAGCCTCAACGATGGTGCGGCCATAGACACCGCGCCCCAGGAAGATTTGCATTCCCTTGCCGTCAAACGAGGCTACACCCATACGCAGGGAGTTGGCCAGCTTCCAGGTGTACTTCTTTGTGCGAGGGTCCCAGTTCCAGTCGTTAGCCTCCCAGTTGGCAGCCAGTTCAGCAGGAGTCTGCCCCTCTACGCCACGGGCAATGAAGTCGGCACGTGCCAGTTCGCGCCCTGTCTTTCCGTCGATGACGGAGAAGAACTCCGGACCGCCGTAGCCCTTGGGACCATCGCCTGTGTAGTGACCAGCTGGCCACACGCTGCGGTAGTCGGTCTTACCGTCGCCGTCGGTGTCGGGAATCTCTGTGCCGTCGCCGAAGACGGTGCCTTCGCTCGACTTGATGACAAACTCAGCACAGCCGTCGCCGTCGAGGTCGGCTACGGTGACAGCCGAACTGTTGCCCGCAATGATGTTGGGGCCAGACTTCACACGCCACATCAGCGTGCCGTCCATCTTGTAGGCATCCCAGATGACGATGTGGCGGGCACGCGGGTCGGTGTCGGCTGCTCCCTCACTGGTGGCCTTCACCGAACCGTCGGCGTTATAGACCGTGAGCAGACGCTTCACGATGACCTCCATTTCGCCATCGCCATCGAGGTCGCCCACGGTGCAGTCGTTGGCCTGATACTTGATGTCGGAGTAGGTGCTCACGTCTGTTGTTTCTTGCAGTGGAATGGAGAGGTAGGGCAGCTTGTCCTTGTAGATGCGCTCGTCAATCAGGAGGGAGTCTATGGCAGCTTCGCGCAGCGAGAGCTTGTCTTCGTCCTTGTTGAAAAAAGATGGTATTTTGTCCAGTCCCTGGAAATACTCAGCCGGCACGAGGTAATAGACCACTGCGGAGGTGGGGGCAGAGGATAGCTGATAGCAGGTGGCATTGACAATGGGTGTCTTGGTCACCACCGAAATCAGACCATTGACATTGGAGGCAGGACGGCGGCACAGGTAGAAAGAGGTGTCCCACTTGTCGGTGGGCAACATTCGCCAGCTGATGAGCACTTTGCCCGTGTGCTTGGTGTAGTCGCCGAGCGATGCGTTTGAGACGGTGTTGACGGATGCCCACATCTTGCGTTCACCCTTGGCCGAAGAGCCTGTCAGTTGTGCTTGGGCTGTCAACATGAATCCTGCCGCCAGCACAGAGAGTAGTGTTTTACGTTTCATAAGTTTTTTTAGTGTGTTAGTTAGGTTATGTCTTGTTTTTCGGCTGCAAAATTAGTAAAAAACATTAAAGTAAAGAGTAAAAAAGTATCGTTTTCGGATAAAAACGTACCAAAACACTATTTATAATCAAGCAGAAACAGCTCTATATTATATATAATTCTAATTTCCGCAACACTATAATTTAATATTTTTTATAAGCACCTGAGCAACAAAAAGTTGCTCAGGATTTTGCCATGTCAGAAATTTCACTTATCTTAGTGTTGCAAATAAAAAACAAATAAAACTCTGAATGAC